>JAITES010000220.1 GCA_031281925.1 Treponema sp.
TCAATTTCAGAATAGAAATCAAATCGGCGGCCTGTTTTTTGGACACCTGGTAGTTTTCAAAAACAATCTTTAGCATCTCATTGATAATTTCCGTGTTTCCGTCAATATAGTCTTCGTCATCTTTTAACTGCTTTTCGTCTTCTGTTTTTTTGATTCTTTCTTTTATTTTTTTTAAGGTGGCGGTAAAGACCGCATCAATCTGGGGAAGCTCAATGTTTTCTTTTCCGTCGAATTCGGCATGAAGGTCATCAAGGAACCAGGTTAGCACATGGGAGAAAACATCAAAGCATACCGATTTTAAGTACTCTTTCATCTGCTCATCCGTAAAGTACGGAAACTTTGAAAGGTAATTGATAAAATCCCCAGCGTATTCAGACAGACTGTCAAAGGATTTGACGCCCAGAAAATCCCGGTAGGTTTTTATGATGGTTTCCCATTCAATGCCCATGATGCTGGCGGAGCTGTACATCATTATGCCTACCGGATGGTATTTCGACAGGGCAAACAGTTTATCCGCCGAGTTGTATGTTTTGCCGGCGCCCAGGGTTATCGCGCTGTCCGCCGCCAGAGCTATGCCCTGAGTGTTCATAATCGCCACTTCAGCCGTCATTTTTATCCCCCTTATTTACAGATGGAAGTATACATCCGGAAAAAATCCTGGTCAACGCCGCGTATTTTCCCGCCCTTCATGTAGCTTTTCACAGTGTATCTATCATTTGCCGATAGACACGCTACCAGCATCCCCATTTGTGTAGTACTATAGCATTGATGAATATATTTACCCTTGAGAACCGGAAACAGTACCGCATCGCACTCAAGCATCTGCGGCTGTTCCTCCTTCTGGTGGCCGTTCCTGTGCTGCTCATTCTGGTGTTCTCAGGCTTTCTCTTTCGGCGGCAGATCATCAGCATGATCTATCTGCAGCAGGAAGCGGCTCTGGAACAGTATGCGGCGGGGATTGATACGGAAATTCGGGGTATGTCCATCATCGCATCGTCTCTTATTCACAATAAAACCTTTGCCAATTATACCAAGGAACTCTTAAGTCCCGGCCCCCGGCGTTATCTTCTTTTGTCGGAGATCGAACGGATCCTCAACACCAATCTGCTGCTCTCCCGGGAGCTGGCGGGTTTTTACATCAGCTTTACCGACCACAGCCCGCCCCTGGTGCTGCGGAACTACGGGGGGATAAATCTGTCCGCGGGGGATATTGCCGCCCTGACGGAGATGGCCCGCGCCAGTCCGGGTCTGATCGTTTTTCCCGAGACTCTTAGTTCCGGGCTGGGCGGTCCCGGAGAGCCCCAAACCTTGTCTCTGGCCGTAGCCCCTCCCCGGGATTCCGCCGGCGGGAGCGGCATAGAGACTCTGATTGTCTCTTTTGTGGCGACCGGGCTGGTGGATTTTATCCGGCAGCGCCAATGGGATGCCAATCCCTCCCGGTATGTTTCCGATTCTTTTTTGGCCGACCGGAACGGCCGGGTGCTCATGGCAAACAACCCGGATATGGCGGGCAGGGATATTCAGGATATCGAAGGGGAATTTAAAAAATCCTGTATCATCATGAAGGCATCCCTGGAAACCATGGGCTGGACTCTCATGGAGGCGGTTAACATCCGTTCCCTTACCCGGGAGGTAAACCGGATTCTCTATGTCCTCTATGCCGCCATAAGTCTGATAGTGCTGCTCTTTATCCGTTACAATTCCTTCTTTTTTTTCCGCATCCTCAGTCCCCTTCTGGAAGAGATACGGAATGAGCATACGGAACGGCTGAAAAGTGAAATTGAAGCGCTGCGCTACCGGCTTAATCCCCATTTCCTCTGCAATACCCTTAACGCCATCCGCATGATGGCGATCATCACCAAAAACAATGCCATAAGGGAAATGAGTTCCGCACTGATGAGGCTTACCGAGGACACTCTCAGCCGGGAAGATACGGTATGCTCTCTGGAACATGAACTGTATAACCTTGACAATTATGTTTACATAATGAAGGTTCGCTATGGGGATACTTTTGAATTTATAAAAGATGTGGACGCTTCACTTTTGTCTCTCGGGGTGCCTTCAATGATCCTGCAGCCTCTGGTCGAAAACGCCATCCTTCACGGGTTTCACGGGTTACCCGGCGGAACTTCCGCGGCGGGAGAGGGGGCGGGGAGGGGGCAGAATACTATTGTAGTTTCCGCTTCCGCCGCAGAGGGGGTCCTGACCATAGAGATAAAAGACAACGGCAGGGGGATGTCTGAAGAAGTGTTGGCGGGTATTTTCAACAATGAACCGGGTACAAAAAACGGCTGGAGCAGGATAGGTCTCAATAATGTCCGCCGCCGGATCATGCTGGCCTACGGAAGCTCCTATACTGTCCGTGTTGCAAGTTATCCCGGTGAAGGGACAGTGGTCATCATGACCCTGCCGGTACAGGACGCGGGCAATCATGAGAGGGCGGGAAATGCCGGCCGGAGGGAGACTCAAAATGATGAATATGCTGATCGTTGATGATGAGCCCTTGGTGCTGCTCACCATACGATCCCTGTGCAGATGGGAAGACTTCGGCATCCGCATTGCCGGTGAAGCGGAAAACGGAAAGGCCGCGCTTGATTTTATCGGATCCAATCCCGACATTGATATTGTGGTAGTCGATGTGGACATGCCGGTGATGAACGGCCTGGAATTCGCGGAGGCATTGCAGAAACAAAATCCGGATCCGGCGGTGATATTCCTCAGTTCCTACAGCAATTTTGAATATGTCCGCAGCGCCTTTAAAAGCGGCGCCTATGAGTATATTCTAAAATCGGAACTGGATGAACATTCTCTGCTTAATGCGATCAGGGCAATTCCCGGAATACAGTTTCAGAAACAGAAAAACCGGGACGCCCGGAACGGGGATTCAACAGAGAATATCCGGGCCGCCTTTTTCGCCGCGCTCATTGGAGACTCACAGGAGGATCCTGAATCCCTCTTTACGCTGTCCGGTTTTACCGTCACCTGGCCCTTTTACTTTATGATCCTCCGTCCGGGGGATCTGTTGATGGTGCATCAGCGCTATGAAAATAAACTATACGATTTTCAAAAAACCATGTCGGATTTGCTGCGCCGTTTTGTGCCCGCTTCCCTGGGCGCCTCCGGAGCGCTCTCCTATGATCAGTATTATATTTTTATGCAGACTCAGGAACAGTTGGATAACGCCTTTGAGTTGTTTTACAGGGCCGCCTGGACCTACAGCGATACGGGTTTTGAAAGGAAAACAGGCGGCGCGGTGGAGGATATTGCCGGACTAAAGCGGGAATTTACCCAATGTCTCAAAGGCTTCCTGCCTCCCAGCCGTCTTGTCATCCGCAGCCGCAGATATATCCGGGAACATTTCAGCAATCCCGCCCTTACCCTGCAGGACATTGCCTCGTATAACAATGTAAGCAAAAATTATCTCAGTTCCGAATTTACCCGGGAAACCGGGGAGACTATTTCCGGTTTTATCACCCGGATGAGGATCAGGGAGGCGGAAAAACTCCTCAGGGAAACCAATTTGCGGGTCTACGAAATTGCGGAAAAGGCAGGATACCTCAACGTGGAAACATTTAACCGGGCCTTCAAACGGGTCACCGGCAAAAACCCCGGCGCTTATATCTGATTTATCATCAAGAAATCGTAAATTTAATCATGTACAGTCTGAAGCAAAAGGCTTTACAATAAATGAAATTCTATACTATGGAGGAATTGGAATGAAAAAATTTCTTGCGATCTTACTGGTTCTCATGAGCGTGGGCGCCCTGGCATTTGCCGGCGGGTCCAAAGCTTCGGGGAAGATCACCCTCAAGGTGGGGGATAATTACCCGGATCGGAACTCCGGCGCCGGAGCGGTAATCGAACGGCTCAACGCCGAATTCAAGGCGTCCCATCCCAATGTGGAGATCGTCACCGAAAGCTACCAGGATCAGCCCTGGCAGGAGAAGGTCAAGATCTACGCCACCGCCAACCAGCTTCCCGATGTGATGAAGTACTGGGCCTTCCCCAACATGATGAATCCCCTCATTGAGGCGGGGCTGCTTGAGACGCTGAACAAGGCCGATTTCGCCAACTTCGGCTATCTCCCCGGCGCGCTGGAGGGCAACGAGTTTAACGGTGTACTCTACGGCTTCCCCACTTCCGCCGACCTCTGGGTGCTCTTTGTGAACAAGAGTCTCTTTGAAAAGGCCGGGGTTGCTCTTCCTGCAAGCTGGGAAGACATCGTGGAATCTGTCCCCAAGTTCAGGGCCATCGGCATTACCCCCGTGGCAACCGACGGACTTGAGAGCTGGCCCCTCTGCGAACTCTACGACAACCTCCTCCAGCGGATCAACGGCGACTTTGGCCGGGTGGACGCGGCCCTCAAGCGAAGGGCGAAGTACACCGATCCGGACTTTGTCCAGGCAGCTGCCTATATGCAGAACCTGATCAAGGCCGGAGTGTTCAACGCCAACCTGACCACTTCGGACTACGGCGATGCCCGGAACCAGTTCGGCCAGGAACGGGCGGCCATGTACATGATGGGTTCCTGGGAGATGGGCCTGGCGGTGGATCCGAACTTTTCGGAGAATTTCCACAACAGCCTGGATGTGATCAAGATCCCCGTGATCCGGGGAGGCAAGGGCGGCGTGGACGATCTGCTCGCCTGGTACGGCGGGAACTACATCTTCACCAAGTCCAAGAACAAGGATCTTGCCTACGAGTACGTTAAGCTCCTGGGAGAAAAACTGGGGAAATACGCCTGGGAAGACCAGGCCTTCTTCCCCGCGCAGAAGGTTGATCCCCGGCCCCAGGACACTCTGGTCAGCAAGAAGCTGCTCCAGATCGCCGCGGAGGCCAAGACCACCAGCGGCACACCGGGCCTGGACCGCTCCGACGCGGTGTTCAAGGAGGATCACCAGGAACTTATCCGCCAGCTCTGCGCCCTGGTAATTACCCCGGAAGAATTCTGCCGCCAGCTTGACGCTTCGGCTGAACGGGCTTCAAAACAGTAAGCTTAAGTCCGCACAGAAAGCTGTCCGGGGATTCACTTTCCGGGCAGCTCTTTTTATCGTACAATAAGAGATGTCATGAAAAGTTTATTCAGCAACAAAAAGACAATAGCTGTCCTGGTTCTGCCGGGACTTGTCATCATGCTCTTTGCCATTGCGATTCCTTTGGTAATCAGTTTGATACTCAGCTTTGTCCAGTGGGCGGGCTTCGGTACGATGAAATTTATCGGCGCCGGCAATTACTCCCGGCTTTTGCGGGATAAAACATTCTGGCGTTCCCTGTATAATGTATCCCTGTTAATTGTTGTTACCATTTTTTTTCAGAATACCTTCGCCTTCTTTATCGCTTCTCTTCTGACGAAGCTGTCGGAGAGACGATCCCAGCTTCTGCGGACTATATACTTTATCCCCGCCACCCTGAGCCTCGTGGTGGTTACCAAACTCTGGGTCAATATTTTCCACCCCACCTACGGGATGCTGAACAAGCTGATCCGTTTTCTGGGCCCCCAATACTTTGAAATCGCCTGGCTCGGGAATACCAAAACGGCTATATGGGCGGTTATCTGGATCATGATCTGGCAGGGTTTCGGCTGGGCACTGCTCTTCTTCTACGGCGGCCTTATGACCGTACCCCGGGAACTGGAAGAGGCGGCCCTGGTGGACGGGGCGAACCGGCTGCAGGTTCATCTCAAGGTGATCCTCCCCTATATGATCCCGGTGATCCAGTCCATCATCATCATTGACGTGGTCTCTTCTCTAAAGCAGATGGAGATGGTATACCTTTCCACGGAAGGCGCGCCCGGGGGAACCACTCAGTTTTTGGCGGTATACCTGTATCAGCGGGCCTTTAAGTATGGAGAATACGGCTACGGCAACGCCATCTCGGTGCTTTTTGTGCTCATCGCCGTACTGATGACCCTGCTGATCCAGCGGGTATTTAGAAGATCCATAGAACAGTTTTAATTGAACAGTTTTAATGCTGAGGTGAACGGGATGAAGGGAATCAACCAAAGTTATCAGACCCGGCGTTCGGCCGGCAAGATCCTGCTCTATATTTTTCTTGCGGTCATGGCGCTCTCCCAGATATTCCCCTTTCTCTGGATCTTCACCTATTCGATCAAAAAATCAGGCGATCTCTTTGGCCCGGACTTCCTCTCCTTCCCCAGGGAACCCCAGTGGATCAACTACTACAAGGCTTTTACCAACGGACGCATCCCCCTGTACCTGGCCAATACCCTGAAGATCATCATCCCCTCGGTGACCCTGGGAACCATTCTGCCCTTCTGCCTTGCATACGCCTGCACCCGCATGGAATGGAAACTGAAGAAACTGGTCTGGGGCATCATTATCCTGGGGATGACCATTCCCATTCACACCACCCTGCTGCCCAACTTTATCTGGTACAAGACATTCCATTTGATAGACACCCATCTGGCCCTGATAATTTCCTACATGGCCTTTACCATGTCCTTCAATTCAATCGTATTTTCCGGGCTCTTGATGAGTATTCCCAAGTCCATGGAAGAGTCGGCCTTTATTGACGGGGCGGGGTATTTTACCATTCTGTACAAAATTATCGCCCCCATATCGCTGAACGGTTTTATCACCGTGGGGATCATGACCTTCCTGAGCCACTGGAACGATTTCCTCATGGCAAATACCTATATTTCCACGGAGACGAAACGTACCCTTCCGTTTTCGGTTATCCGCTTTGCCGGACAGTACGCTTCCGATTATGCGGTACAGTTTGCCGTCATGACCCTCGTGGCCATTCCGCCCCTTGTCTTTTATTTTGCCTTTAACAAGTGGATGCTGGCAGGCGTTACCGCCGGTTCCGTAAAAGGATAAGAGGCTTTTCCAAAACCAACCGTGTTTTAATGGCTCATGACTTTCCGCGGCCATAAGGGAATCTATTGAACGCCGCCTCCGGCCTGCGCATGCCAAATCACCGAAGGGTCTATGCTCTTCAGATCCTTTGAGCAGGTTACCGCCATTGCCCAGCGCAGCGTGTCTGTCATCTGATTGATGTATTTGGTAACTCCCGCGGCCCCTTCTTCCTTGAGTGGCGGCATGATGGCCCGGCCCACGGAAACGGCGGCAGCGCCCAGCGCGATGGCCTTGAAGGCATCCATGCCTGTATCAATCGAGCAGTCCACAAAGATCGGCATGCTGCCGTTGATCACCCTGACAATCCGCGGCAGCACCTGCAGGGGAGGCACCGGGTAGGGCACCATGCCGTGGTGGTGGGAGACCACGATACCCCGAATGCCCGCGTCAAGGCACTTGCGCGCGTCAACTTCACTGGTAACTCCCTTGATGATGAAGGGAAGCTTGGTAGCCTTTACAAAGCTTTTGATCTCCTCCAGGCTTTTGGGAGCCATGTCAAAACCGGCGCAGCGGTACCAGCTTCCCATACCGCCGAACTGGTGATCCACGTCCATGCCCATGGCGATACAGCCGGTTTTTTCGGCATGTTCAATCTTTTTGAAAATGTCCTTGTTGTCTTTGTAGGGTTTTATTATCTTGATGGTTTTGGCGCCGGTATTGCAGATCGCTTCAAGCTCTTCTTCGCTTCCCATGCCGCACCACATGACCGCATTGGCCGCCTTTATGCCCCTGGCCGCTTCCACGAGGCCTTCGGGGTGAGTCTTGTTGAGGTGGGAAAGGGCCGCCAGCATTACAGGCGTATCGAAACTATGCCCGTAAAGTTCCAGTCCGGCGGAAGGATCCACCGAATCAATGTGCCGCATCTCCACCAAAAGAGAATCCAGATACGCTCTGGTAATTCTTTCCGCGTCCCCGGGGTTCTTTTTTTCTTCAGCCATAGTTTCCTCCAATTATGGAGGAGTATAGCACGGCCTTCCGGTTTGGGGAATATCTGAAAACGCTTACATGAAAAACTGAGCCTGTTCCAGAGACTTTCCTCACCCTGAAACTTTGGAACGGTAGCGTTCCACTTCCCAGTTGTTGATAAAATCAATCTGATCCTCTCTCATGAAGCGGGGACCGCCGAAACTTTCCGAGTATACGGAAACTTTGACCGCGTCAAGGAACAGTTCGGCTGCTGCGGCCGCGGCCTTCTCCGAATTGCCCAGGCTAAAGACCCCGGTTTTCCGGCAGGCAGCGATTTTCGGAATACGTCCGGTTTTTTCAACATGGCGTTTCCAGGCTTCTCCGGCAGAGCCTGAGTCAGGAAGGAAGAGAGGATCGCTTCCCGCATAGACGATGTGATCCGGACTGAAGGGCCGGGAAACAGGTTTGAAGCTTTCTTCGCTTTCGATGAGAGCCGCAATTTCCCTGTTGTATAGAAATTGAACATGCCAACTACCGCCGCTCTTTTCGGCAAGGCCGCGGAGAGTATCGCCAAGCTTCCTTTCGGCTTCCTCAGGGCCCCGGCTTCCCGAAAAATCCGGTTTCCGCCCGGTTGCCTTTTCCAGGGTATCCATGATCCCCATGTAGAGACTCTTGATTCCCTCAACGGTATCGGCGCCCGCAAAGACCCCGTGATTCTGCAGGAAGATGACGGCCGCCTCTTCGGCATTTTTTTCTTTATAGGCATGGGCCGCATCCCTGACCGCGCGGGAGAGAATGTAGCCGGGATTTATCGACGGAATCCAGATGCTGTTCGGAAAGAGACGGGCGGCAGCCTTCTCTCCCTCCTGCGAACAGGTAAGACCGTTCACCAGAGCGGGGTGAGTATGAACCACATAGGCAAAGGGAAGGAGATCGTGGAGCAGAGTTTCTACACTGGGCCGTTTCTGTTCCTCGCCGGGACAGCGGGCGGCCATCATGTCGCTCAGCACAGCCGCTTCCCGTTTTTCCGGATCCGCGGGGTAATTCTTCTCCCAGACAGCCCCCAGTTTGCTCCTGTCCATGCGTACAAATTGAGCCGGTTCCATCTGTGCAAGACTGGCGCCCGAACCCTTTATATAGAGAGTAGATTGATCCTTGAAAGATGTATTGCCGCCTCCCGCAATTACATACTCAGGATTTGCCCCGTAGTAGCGGGAAATTTCCGTCAGTTCCTGAACACTCATGAATGCCTCCAGACACAAATTATTTCATTAATGCATACTTCTTTCCGGGCCTTTTGTCGAGGGGTAAAGGCGGCGAGTGGTTTTCCGGCAACAGAAGCCATGGACGGCAGGGCATTGGCGTTTACTTTTTTAATTGGTAAATGAGGCTGTTCCAAAACTTCAGTTTTTGGAACAAGCTCAAATATTGCAAAATCAGTATAATGTTGAAGAAATTCAACCACCAACCACACGAACTACACGAACAAACTCTCTAAATTTCCCGATCCGTTCGTGTCTGTTCGTGCTGTTTCCGGCAAATTTCTTCAGTAATAGTAAAATTGCTCTTTGAGGCCATTGACAAAAAGCCCCGTCCTCTGCTATCATGTCTCCATGGTAAGAATTCCGTGCCGAATACCGGCAAATAATGTCGGTTTCGTCTCGTTTGGCATAGTTTATCCCCCCCCCCCCCCCCCTATATAAATATAAATTCTTAAAAAAAACTTGTCTTAAAAAAGCCTTTCCTCTGTCTCTCATTCCCTCACCGGGATTATGTATATCCGCGTATTACCGCAAAGGAGCATACCATGAAAAAACCTTTCGGATTATTCGCCGCCGGATGCCTGGCAGGCATTATCGCATTGACGGCGCTGCTTGCATCAGGCTGCGATATCTTCTCCGGCAATTCGGACAACAGTCTGAATCCGGGCGGCGGCTCGAATCCGGGTACCGATTCGAACCCTACTCTGCCTTCTAACCCTAACCCTAACCCCACTCCGCCCTCCACTCCGCCGCCTCAGAAGCCCAATTCCGGCGAGGAGATTACGGCCCTCAGCATCGGCGGCATACAAGGTACCCGAACTACGGGGAACCGGACTGTTACCGTTACGCTTCCTGCCGGTACCACCGTGACGGAACTAAAGAACCTTGCCCCCGTGATTACCTATTCGGGCACAGGCATCAGCCCCGCTTCCGGCGTTTCGCAGAACTTCTACAAAAACGGCTTTACCCCGGTACTCTACACCGTCACGGCCGCGAACGGCTCCACAGCTGTCTGGACCGTCATTGTACGGCTGGAACCGCTGGACACCGGCGCCGGCATCGGAACCGTCATCGGGGACTATATCAGCGCAGCAAGCACGGGAGCAGATCCCGTCCCCCTGCCGGTAAATATCGACCTGGCAAGCGGCTGGAGCACGCTCCTGTCCGCGATACAGGCCGGGGGCAAGTATGTGGCCCTGGATCTCTCCGCCTGTACGATGAGCGGCACGACATTTGACCCCGGCACAGCCAACACCGGCGAAAGCCGGATCGTCTCCCTCATCCTGCCGGACGCGGCAAGAAGCATTAAGGCGGGGGATTACGGCAACCTCGTCTTCAAGCATTTCACCGTTCTCGCAAGTCTTACCGGCGCAACGGTAACGGATATCGGCGACTGCGCCTTCTGGGACTGTGATTTTCTGACCACTGTAAGCCTCCCGGCGGCCACCGCCATCAACTACCGCGCCTTTTACAACTGTGATGCTCTGACCACGATAACCCTTCCGGCGGCCCTCAGCATCGACTACTCCGTCTTCGCCGATTGTGTCGCCCTGACGTCGATAAGCCTCCCGGTGGCCACCACCATCAGATCTTTCGCTTTCGCCGATTGTGTCGCCCTGACCACGGTAAGCCTCCCGGCGGCCACCGGCATC
>JAITES010000022.1 GCA_031281925.1 Treponema sp.
CTGATAACTCATTCGTCAAAATCGATATTTACCTTTTCTTCCTCTTCTTCTTCCTCTTCGTATTCATCATCGTCCAAATCGTCCAGATCGGAGAGGCTCCCCGGGTCCTCAATGTTGAAGAAATCTTCTTCCCCTTCCTCGGACTCCTCGTAAAAGAGAATCCGGGAACAATAGGGACAGAATACAATTTCCTCCCCCATGCGGACCAGATTGGCGAATTGGGTGGGCAGTATCATGTGGCAGCCGGTACAAACCCCGCTTTTTATGGCGACAATACCCCGGCCCATTTTATTCCTGATGATCCGCTCAAACTTAAAAAGCACCTCCGGATCGATGCCCGGGGTCAGCTCTTTTTCCGCCTTTACCAGCTCCTCTATTTGATTTGTCTTTTCCAGGATTTCGGCCTCAATACCCACCTTGCGTTCCGCCAATTCCTGGCTCTGCTGTTCAACCAGGGCCGCGTTTTGCTTTATCTGTTCATCCAGATCCGACAAAAGCCGTTCTTCCTTCTGAAGATCCTTGCGGTACTGCTGTTCTTTTTCCGACGCGTCCCGGATTTCCTTGTCCAGGGCCTCGTATTCCCGCTGGGTATTAATAGCGTCCATGTTTTTTTCGGCTAGTTCCCGGGAACGTTCCGCCTCCGCCAGGAGGTTCCGGTACTCCCCTTCCGAATGTTTAGCCTTTTCATAGTCCAGGTTTTTTTCAATAAAGGTTTTTTTCAACCGGGCCAGCATCTCTTCCTGGGTCGTCAGTATCTTGGGAATTTCCTGAATTTCCTGTTCCAGGGCGATTTTCTTGGAAAGAATATCCTGCAGGGTCCGCAGCTTCTCAAAAACATCTTCCATTACCATGTAGTACCCCTTTAATGGTCTAAATAATCTTTTAAGCGCCGGCTCCGCTTGGGATGCCTGAGACGCCTAAGGGCTTTGGCCTCAATCTGCCGTATCCGTTCACGGGTAACGTTAAAATACAGCCCCACTTCTTCAAGGGTAAGGGAATACCCGTCGTCAAGGCCAAAACGCATCTTAAGCACCTCCTGCTCCCGGGCCGGCAGGGTGGAGAGCACCCCGGTAAGCTGTTCCTGGAGCAGGGTAAAGGCGGTTTGACTGGCGGGATTTTCCACGTCCTTGTCTTCGATAAAATCCCCCAACAGGGAATCTTCCTCTTCCCCAATGGGGGTTTCCAGGGATATGGGTTCCCGGGCGACGTTTTTTACCGATTTTACCCGCTGGACGGTCCAGCCAAGCCGTTCGGCGATTTCCTCGTCCGTGGGTTCCCGGCCGAGAACCTGCATGAGCTGCCTGGATTCCCGGACCACCTTGTTGATCTGTTCTATCATGTGGACCGGAACCCGGATGGTCCGGGCCTGGTCTGATATGGACCGGGTAATGGCCTGCCTGATCCACCAGGTAGCGTAGGTGGAAAACTTAAACCCCTTTTGGTATTCAAATTTTTCCACCGCCTTTATAAGCCCGATATTGCCTTCCTGAACAAGATCAAAAAAGTGGAGGCCCCGGTTGGTGTACTTTTTCGCGATGGAAACCACCAGCCTCAGATTGGCCTTGATAAGCCGATCCTTGGCGTTTTTCATCATAACCCGGCCCCGGTTTATCTCCTTGGCCATCTGGTTGATGTTTTCTATGGATTCCTCAAATTCAGATTCCATTTGCCGCAGTTTTTTTTCGGTAACCTGAATATGCCGGATAAGCTCTTTGATTTCATCCGAGCTGAGCCCCAATTCCTCTTCCAGCCGCTCCCGGTCTTCCTTAATGGTAAGCCCCCGGCCCAGGGTCCGCAGTTCCTTGATGGACCCTACCCGCAGCCGCTTTTCTATCCGTTCCTGTTCTTTTTTGTACCGTTTTATTTTTTTTGAGGCCTGAACGAATTTATCCGAAAATCCGGTTATTTCCTCGGGATGGATCTCCGCGGTTTTAATGACCTCCAGGATACGGACTCGGATCTCATCCAGTTCCTGGTCCTCAAAAATATCGGCCCCCCGGTTGATAAGCCGCCGCTTGATTTCCATGTAATTTTTCAGGTCTCCCCCTATGATACGGAGGACGTCCTTATAAAACTGGTTGAGTCTGCGGCGTTCGGTCATGTATTCGGTGATTTCTTTTTTGGAAAGGCTCAATTCCCGGGGATCCTTTTTGGAGAAGGCCCGCTGGGCGATATGGTAAAATTCGGGGATGATCATGCCGGATTTTTTTATCACCCCCTTGATGATATTTTCCCCGTCCTCCATCTGCTTGGAGAGTTCTATTTCCTGTTCCGCGGTAAGCAGGCTTTCCCTGCCGATTTCCCGAAGGTATAGGCGGATGGGATCATCCACCGAAGATTCCTTATCGCTGTAAACCAGCCGTTTTTTTTCAGCCTCGGCGTTTTTCCGCTGTTCTGGTTCGGCTTCTTCGTCCCCGGAGGAATCTTCCTCAATAAGCTGAACGTTATTTGCCTCAAGAAGGGCCAAAACCTGTTCGATCTTATCGGAATTGGTGATATGTTCGGGCAAAAAGTCCGAAAGCTCGTCATAGGAAAGGGTTTTCTTTTCCTTTGCGTATTCAATCAACTTTACGACAGCGGGATCCAGATGCAAATCCGTCATACGTTGACTTCCTTAAACCGGCGTAATTCGCCGTCTATATGCACTTTTTCGGTTAAGAGATCCTCCAGGCGCCGCCCGGCTTCCCCTTCCTTTATGGTACGTAATTCCATTACTATTTCCGCACGTCTGCGTTCCAGCCGTTTTTGTTTTATCCGATTAATGCCGTCCGAAACAAACTGCTCAAACTGTTCGATTTTAGAGGAAAAGGCCTCCGAGGCCCCCTGCTCTATCACGAAATTCCGCAGGGAATTACCGCCGATCCGGGACAAAAGATCATCTATCCCCGATCCGCCGTCCCTGTACCACTCCTCCAGGGCGAGAAACAACTCCTTTGCGTACGGATCCGTGAGCTCCTCAATCGCGGAGACCCCTCCCAGAGCTTCCCGTACCTTCGGATACCACCCGGGGTTCACCGCCACCGCGGTAAATAAAGCGAGCTCATAGTTCATCCTTACCGGTCTTTCCCGGGGGGGGGGGGT
>JAITES010000253.1 GCA_031281925.1 Treponema sp.
CAGGGAAGAGGTTTCCTGCTTGTAAAGATACTCCGCCGGAGTCATGAAACGGGCATGGCCTGAGCCGGCACGGAAAAGTTCTTCAATGAAGCGGGGCCCCTCATGCCAGTAACGGCCGAAATCGTCGGCGTTGAAGGCGCAGAGGCAGAGGGGAGTTTCTTCCATGTGCTTTGCCGCGGAAAGAAGCGCATCGATCCGGCGGCGGAGGAAGGCACGGGCATCTTCGTGAGCCTGGGCATCCGCCTCCCGGGGCTTGTAGAGGCCGTCGGGGCTGAAGCGTCCAATCTGGTTCCAGTATTTGTAGCCTGTTACGGAACGGGAACCGCCGGGACCGAGAAAATCCTTAACCAGGGCCGAGGGTAGTTCATAGCCTGCATCCGCACGGTTGTCCCGGTACACATTGGACTGAAGCTGTCTGCGGTAATCTTCCCCGGCAAAATAGTCCCTTGCCATTACCAGCACTCCTGCCGGGGTACGCACCGGATAAAAAGAAGCCCTGGAAGCGGGAGGGTTCCCAAAAAGGAGGGCATGGCTTTCCACGATGGTATAGCCTGTATTGTACATTCTCAGGTAGGGATCAAGCTCGGCGGACCAGCCCAGATCGGTAAGCCAGAAACCCTGGGGATGCCTGCCGAAGAGAGAGCGGTAATTGCTCAAACTCACTTCCATCTGGGCCTGAATAGCCTCAGGATAGCCGGTATAGAAGGGCAGAAATGCGCCGGTAGCGCTTGAAGCAAGAAATTCGATCCATCCCTTTTTCTGATAGTAACAGAAGGTCTTGAGGATATTCTGTTCATAGCGTTCGACAAAGGCGAAACGCTTCTCCAAAATCCAGTCATGGTAGAATTTTACCAGTTCATGGAGGCCGTCCTGACCTTCGGTCCTCTTTAATTCCTGTTCCCCAAATTCGATCTGCCTGTCCGTATAGTCAAGATAACGGCTGATAATCTCCCGATCTTCCAGAAGCCTGCAAAGCAAGGGTGAAAAAACAATACCCAGCCTGAAAGGTATGTGATCCTGTTCCAGCCGTCCCAGGGCTCCCAGAAGGGGGATATAGGTTTCCGAGAGGGACTCGAAAAACCAGTTCATATTCCCCGCTTCCGCGGCGGAATTGTTCTTTAGAGAAGAGCCGGCAAGGGGACTGATAAAGGGAAGCTGCGCATTGAGCGCCAGTGAAATGATCGGAGTTCTTTCCATAAAATTAAAATTCTTAATCCTGCATAAACCGGGATTCCCGGTCTTGAAGACGGGTTACCCGGAATTCCGCCGCTCCGGAGAGCAGGGCCAGTGGCGAAAGCGTATCCGGGTGGGGGGGAGGCCCCTGCAGCGCAGGCATGGTAAAAGGCGCCGACTCACAGAGGGGAACTCTGCCGAATTCCCGGAGAGCGCAAAGCTGTACCTGATAGCATGAAACCATACCCTTCTCCCCGGCTTTTCTCAGTTCCGGGGGAAAACCGATATACCAGGCCATGTCTTCGACACCCACCGGAATCTCAAAACTATCCTCCGATTTTTCCTTTCCTGAATGTGCGGGGGATACAAGGAGACTGTAGCCTCCAAAGTCAAGAGCCTTTTCATGAATCTCCCGGATTCCCGAGGCGGCCTCCCAGAAAACAAAGGCCCAGAGAGGATCCCTAATCAAAACTTCGATATAGGTGATATTGTACTGTTTTACCAGGGGAACCGCGTCAATATAATCCGCCTGAGACGGGAGAGCCTCCTCCATATCATCGGCGTAAGCCTCCTCTGCTTCGCTGTATTCCAGCAGCTCGCTGATGATAAATATGCGATCCAGATGGGGGGGGATGTCGATGCCGGCCCTGTCGGCCAGTTGGATCAGCTCATCGGTGCTTAAACTTTCAAGATAAGGCCTTGAATACCCTGTTTCCATCATACCCGGATCATCATGGAAAAAAGCCCTGCCAATGTCAAGACTTGAAGACGCTCTGGGCTCCCGGCCCCTAAAAACATTGAGTCAGGGAACAGAAATCGTTTTTCCGTCCAAGCATTTCAAGATACAGGGAAGTTACGCCCCGGTGGTGGGTTTCGTGGTTCAAAAAGTGCAGCACACAGCCGCCGAGAACACGTTCGTAAGACTCTCCTTCCGAATCGGTATACTTTAAGATTCCTTCCATATCGGAATCGTTCAGTTCCGAAATAAAGGAGATGATCTTGTCGTCCAGTTCCGGCCGTTTGGAGAGGTATTCGCCTGAATCTTCAAAGAGAAGCTCCGAGAATGAATACGGTTTGTCAAAAAAAGGGCCCTTCAGGGTCGAAAAATCCCGGTAGTTTCTGAAGCGCCTGAGCCAGTTGAAGTCGCATATATAGAGATGGGAACAGAGGCCCCGGACAGACTTGAAATAGCCGCCCAGATCTCTATCCCATTCCTCCGGTCTCAAGGTTTTTATAATACCGTCCATGGTTTTATTGACAATCTTATTGTATTTGGCAAACAGATTGGCCGCGTCTTTGTACATATTCGCCTCCTTACAGGTCATATCAGCAACAGGTCATATCAGCGTGTTCCGAAACTCAAGTTTTGGAACAGGCTCAACTCATGTAAGTATACCACAATGACGGAGAAAATCTTCAAAATACAGGGGAAGGGGGGCGGAAACATCGAGAGCGAAACCCGCCCGGCCGGGAGGGATGATAAGGCGGGAGGCGTGGAGGAGGAGACGCCTGAGGCCCGCTTCTTTACGGAAAAACCGGTTCAGACTGAAATCGCCGTACTTGTCGTCCCCCAGAACCGGAGTCCCTGTCATTGCAAGATGGCGGCGGATCTGGTGCATCCTGCCGGTACCCAGTTCCAGTTCCAGGAGGGAGCAGGATTTACCGGCACAGAGGCCCCTGCCAAGCAGAGTGAAAAAGGTTTCCGAGGCCCTGGATCTGCCCCGGCTTTCCAGATCCACTCTGATGCTGCCCTTTTCCGCCTGGGGATTCCCTGCACAGCAGGCAAGGTAACGCTTTACCATGCCGTTTTCTTTCCGCGCGGCAAAGATTCCGGCAAAGAGGGAGGCCGCTTCCCGGTTTTTTGCCACGAGTATGAGGCCTGAGGTATCCTTATCAAGCCGGTGCACCAGGTTGAGGGGATGGCCGTATTCCTGTTCAAGAAGACGGTCAAGTGAATTTTTTATCCCCTCCCCGCCCTGAACCGCTAGCCCGGCAGGTTTATTGAGCACGAGACAGAGATCATTTTCAAAAAGTATTTCCTGATTTTTCGATGTTTTATTATCTGTCATTTTATTATCTATACTTTCCCCCTTCGTCTTTCCCCGGGGCCTTTTTTTACCGAAAATCAAATTATGAAGACAACAAAAGTCCTGCTCCCCTTCATGTTTATTATAAACATCTTGCCCCTCTTTGCAGAACCCCTGCATTCTCCCACCTGGGGATTCAGAATTGACCTGCCGCCGGATTACCGGCATTCGGGAGGAGACGGGAAAAGCCGTTTTTCCTTTACATCGGAAACGGGCCTTGCCTTTGACCTGGTAGTATACCAGGGAAATTATACTTCGGTCGAAGAGGCGGCTTCCGATGTGGGCAGGCGCCTGGGGAACAGGGGTGAAAACGCTTCGTTTAAGTACCACGGAAAAAAAGCGGTGATGATGCAGCTTGACTTTACGGATAAAGCGGACAAAAACAGCCGCAAGACGGGCTGGGGGCTTTCAATAGAGATGGCAAAGCCTGAAACGGAGAGGGCCGCTTCCGGCGGTCCGCCCCTGCTTCTCGCCCTTTCCTACGGCCCTGAGGGGAACGACAGCCTTGAACTCCTCAAGCTTTCCGCTCTGGATTCCCTCTCCCCCTCCGCGGCGGAAAACCGCTATCCCGGCCCGGTGAGCGACTTTAGTTATCCCCGCGGTAAAAAGGTTATGAAGGCCATTGCGGGAACCTATCTGGATGCGCAGTTCGGGGAAAACGATGTTGAGGCGGCCCAGTCCCTGGTAGACCGGGAATTCGCGGTTCTGAAACGCTATGCCGCGTCCGGCCAATGGCAGGAAGCCTGGATCCGTTTCTACAGGGCAATCTACCGCGATTCATGGGAACGGCTCATCGACGCATCCTTCCGGCTTGAACGTTTGTGGAATACAGGTTCCCCGGAAACAGGCCCGGCTGCGGACGATGATATTGATGTACAAAACCGGGAATTTGCCGGCCTTGCCCTGGAATGGGTGCAGAGTTTTATCTATGAACGGAATCTTATGGGCAGCGATTTTGTGAACCTCGTGACCGCCATTCAGGAAGGCCGGGGCGACTGCGACAGCAGGGCCATGCTCTGGTCAATCATAATGGCCCAGGGCTGTATACCCGCAGGTGTCATGGTTTCCCGTGATTACAGCCATGCCATGGGCCTTGCGGACCTGAAAGGTCCCGGCGCGCGTTTCCCTGGCGGAAAGAACTATATGGTTGCGGAGACCACTGCCCACGTGTCCATAGGCATGATAGCCCAAGACCAGAGCGATATAGGGCAGTGGCTGGCGGTAATGTTTGAGTGAAGCCTAAACCGGAACGTCATGTGTAATGCCGCAGAAATTTTCCACTGACAAAAAGTTAAGAAATTTTGT
>JAITES010000264.1 GCA_031281925.1 Treponema sp.
GTCAAATAGCCGAGGTTCTGGGCCTTCCCCAGTCGGAAGTGGACATTATCTGTGCGGGGATCAACCATCAGACCTGGTATATCCAGGTGAAGCACAAGGGCAAGGACATGCGGGACAAACTGCTGGCCGGTTTTAAAAAACATCCCCGGTTCAGTAAGGAAGAAAAGATCCGCATCGACGTCCTGGAAAAGATCGGTTATTACAGCACCGAGAGCAACGGCCACCTTTCCGAATACCTTTCCTGGTACAGGAAGCGGCCCGATGAGATTGACCAGTGGATCGATTATTCCTCCTGGATTCACGGGGAAAGCGGCGGTTACCTCAGGGTATGCCGGGAAGCCCGCGCAAAGTTTGAACAGGAAGCCAAAGAGTATCAGAAAATGAAGGCTCTGAAGTACACGGCAAAAAACCGTTCTTCGGAGCACGGTTCCCACATCATCGAAGGACTTGAAACCGGCCGTATTTACCGGGGCCATTTTAACGTGATAAACAAGGGCTCCATAGGCAACCTGCCCCCGGATTGCGTGGTGGAAGTTCCCGGTTATGTTGACGGCAACGGTATTTCCATACCCATCGTGGGAGATCTGCCCGCGCCCTGCGCCGCCATCTGCAATGCCAGCATCGCCGTACAGCGTCTTTCGGTGGAGGCCGCCCTCGAAGGCGACCCGGTGAAGCTCAAGCAGGCCATGCTTCTTGACCCTTTAACCGGCGCGGTGTGCACACCTCCGGAAGTGTGGAAGCTGACCGACGACATGCTCAAAGCCGAACGCAAGTGGCTGCCCCAGTATCAAAAGTATATTAAGAACTTGAAGTAACGATGAATCCGGGTGAACGGGAACAAACCGGGGCTTTCGCCCCGGCTTTAGGGTTCAAGAGGGGAAGCTTCGTTCACCCGGCTTTGGAATTCACGCGCCGCAGCACTTCTTGTATTTCTTCCCGCTCCCGCAGGGACAGGGATCGTTGCGTCCGACTTTGGGAGACTCCCGGTGTATTGTTTTTACAGGAGCATCCCATTCATCTTCCTCTTCCTCGCCATCCGTGTAACCTACAAGCCGGGAGCCCGGGGGCTGCAGTTTTTGTTTGGCGAGGGCTTTTACGCGTTGACGCATCAACTTTTCCGGGTTCCCGGTACTGAGCGCTTCATCAAAAAAATCTTTATGCAGATCGTAGAGATTGGGATATTCTTTTTTCAGGCGCAAAAGCTCGGGGTAATACTTGTCTTTTTCCTCGAGTAAAATATATTCTATGGCGGTCATGTAGTTTCGCACATCCCGGGAATCGTCCTCGTTGTTCTGTATGATAAGAATGTCGTGAAACAGCGTGCCGAAACCCTTTTCTTCAATGGTTGTGATCTCGTAGTTCCGTTCCACCCAGGCCAGACGCTCACGCTGATCATCGTTTATACGGGGCAACAGAGCCGCCAATTCTTTAATATAGGGGTAGAGGTGTATCGATTCCTGGCCTTCAACGTGCTTGAGCAATCCAAATACTATCGTTTCTAAATCATCATCATCAAGAGAGGGAGTTCCGGTTCCCGAACGCATCTCTTTCGCCTTGCGGAGGATGGTTTTCAGGTTCTGTTCGGCCAGAACGGCATCCCTGGATTCGAAAAGATTGAAGGTACAGAGATACAGATAGATGTTGCCCGTCTCTCCGACTGTGTCCAGCGCCTGCCGGCAAATCGTTTCGGCTTCGTCCCATTCCTTCATGTCCATATGGTATCTGATGAAAGATAACCAGTACTCGGAATTGCTCTTGTCAAGTTCCAGCGCCCGCCGGTATTGGGCAATCGCCTTATTGTGCCAGAGCCGGCGGCCGTAGGATTCGGCCAGAGCGAGTGCGTAGCCGGCGTTGTCCGGAAGCTGTTTGCAGAGGTATTCCCAGACTTCCATAGCCTTGCCGGTTTTACCATCGTCTTCCAATGTCCATGCGTATTCCTGACGGACTTTGTCTAATTCAGGATGAAGACGCAGAATGGTTTTATAGAATTTAGCGGCCACGGCGTGACGGCCCAGATCGTTGGCCTTGCGCCCCTGGTAGAGCAGGGGCAGTATCGATTCCGGCAGTGCGCCGTTTTCGTCGTAATCGGCGCGTTTTTCTTTATCGGAAAGGGTATCGTAGGCGGCGCGCAGTTCCTTGAATTCTTCGGGAAAGCGTTCGGGCGGATATTGCCTCACCTTGCCGAAATACGAACGCTTTATCTCCTCCGGCGTAGCCGTTCGCTCAATGCCTAATACTTCGTAATAATTCTTTGTGGATCCCATCATTTCCTCCAACACCATTTATGCAGGAAGTTTCGCGGGAATTTCCGCCGCAATGAGGTTTCCACAAAACCCTCCGCGGCAAGAGCGTTACCGTGATCCATCGTCAGAACTTTGGCGAAACATTCCGCCGCCTCGGCGTAACGTTTCTCGAGGGAAAACAGGCAGGCCCGGATGTTCAGGATACGTACGCTCTGGCGCGGGAGATCTTGAGCGGCCTTTTCCGCAGCGCGCCATTTCTTTTGTCCGGCCAATACACGAACCCTTTCAAGTCCATCAGGCGCCCTGTTGCCAGAGGCGGTTTCTCCCAATTCATCCAGGCAGAGTTCCAGGAGTTTCGCCGCGCCGGCATGTTCCGCGTTGAGTTCAAGGACATAAGAGGCGTAGAGTACCGCGCTGCCGAGATCATGCCGCAGCGCCGCCAAAAGGGCCAGGCGGTAATATCGCCTGCGGTACAGCGTCTCCGTCTCCCCGCTCATCACAGCTTTTCCAGAACGCCCAGCAGCAGTTCACGGAGTTCTTCGGCCTGTTCCTCATGTTTCAGTAACAGAGCTTCCTTAAGCTGATTGACTAGAATCTGCAGATCATCCGCCAGGTCATCGCCTCCGGCAATCGCTTTTTCCGCCTTGCGGATAAGCGGACGGCAGCGTTTCGCCCCTTCGGCCTTTTCCCATTTGCGGAGATCTAGGACAGGCCGGGCCTTTACTCCGGTGGTGCTGATCTCCGCGGAAACCGCTCTGCCCGTGGAAACAACAGCGGCCTTTACCTGCAAAATGCCGTTGATGTCGTAGGCAAAAGTTACCTCCAGCGGTTCCTTGCCGCACCTGGCCGGGGGAATCCCCGCAAGCAGGACATCCCCCAGGCGCTCGTTGTTTTCGGGATTGGAGGAATCACCCTGATACACCTCTATCTTCACGGTAGTCTGGTAATCGACGGCAGGATGATACAGTTTCGACCGCTCTGTAGGGATCGTGATATTCCGGGGGATAATGGGGTCGAATATCATCGTGTCTTTATAAACGCCCCTGTGCAACGCTGCAATTCCCAGGGTATAGGGACAAACATCGGTTAAAACCAGATCCGCTTCGCTTAAGCTCCCTTCAAGAAGCCCTGCCTGAATAGCAGCGCCCCGGGCCACCGTCAAGTCCGGATCTACCAGGGACTGGGGAATAGCCGAAAGCGTTTCGGCAACAAGAGTCTTCACGCAGGGAATCCGGGTGGAACCGCCCACAAGGAGGATGATGTTGAGATCTGTGGGAGAAAGTTTCGCGTCCTCAAGGGCCGTCATCATGGGTTCCCTCGTGGAAACCACCTTTTCCCGCACCCAGGCATCGAATTCCGTCCTGGTAACGGTTCTTTCAATGGAAACAGGCTTCCCGTCACTGGCGCTGAACAGGAAGGGGAGAGAGAAGCGGTACTCCTCATGGGAACTTAAAGAGATCTTGCAGTCCTCCGCCGCCTTTTTCAGCCGCATGAGAGCCCGTTTATCGCTCAGCGGGGATTCCTGTGATAGATTATCACTTGATAATAGATTATCACCTGATACATGTGATAATAAATCACCTGGTAATTCCGCTTCCATCAGCTTGCGCATGATGATTTCGTCAAAGTCCTTGCCCCCAAGGCGGTTGTTACCACGGCTGGCCTTTACATCTATCACCCCTTCGAACAATTCGAGCACCGTAACGTCCAGTGTGCCGCCGCCCAAATCGTAGACCAGTATGTTTTTACATTCCTTGAGATTCGACAAGCCGTAATCCAGGGCCGCGGCCGTAGGTTCGTTAATGATCCGTTCCACCCGCAGACCGGCAAGCTCCCCGGCCTTTGTGGTAGCCCGGCGCTGAACATCGGTAAAGTAAGCCGGCACCGTGATAACGGCGCGGTCAATGGTTTCTCCCAGAGATGTTTCCGCACAGCCCACCAGATACCGCAGCAGCATGGCCTGTATTTCTTCCGGGGAATATTCCTTCCCGTGGGCACGCAGAAGCTCGCCGCTGCCGGTAAGCCGCTTGATCTCCATAAAAGTACAGTCAGGCCGGGTAAACAGGTATTCCGCCGCGTCCTCACCCGCAACGATACTGCCGTCTTCCCCGATGTGTACCACCGAGGGTGTAACGAGATGACCCCGCGTATTGGGAATGAGCTTC
>JAITES010000222.1 GCA_031281925.1 Treponema sp.
CGGCCACTTCCACAAGATGTTCCAGAGCGCCTTCTTCAAAAGTCAGCTTCCAGCGGCCATAACCTCTTTCCCTGTCGGAAACAGCCCGTTTCGCGGTTTCCAGAAGATCCTCTGCGGTGAGGGCCTTGAGCTGGAAGATCCGGCTCCGGCTTACCAGCGCCCGGTTCACCTCAAAAAAAGGATTTTCCGTGGTAGCGCCGATGAGGATCACCGTGCCGTTTTCTACCCAGGGGAGAAGGGCGTCCTGCTGAGCCTTGTTCCAGCGGTGGACTTCGTCCACAAAGAGGATCGTCCGTTTGCCGTAGAGTCTCAGCTTTTCATCGGCCCTGTCTATTGCTTCCCGAATATCCTTTATGCCGGAAAGTACCGCATTGAGGCTTTCGAATGAGGCTCTGGTGGTATTGGCAATAACATGAGCCAGGCTTGTTTTCCCCGTACCCGGCGGGCCGTAGAAGATAAGCGAGGAAAGGCGGTCGGCCTGAATCGCCCTGCGGAGAAGCCTCCCGGGGCCGACAATGTGATCCTGACCGATAATATCGTCCAGTTCCCGGGGCCGCATCCTGTCTGCCAGAGGATTCGAAGAGTCTTTTGAATTCCCGGCAGGAAGCGAAAAGAGATCGCTCATGAATGTTTTTTACGATCGCAGCCCGGAGGGGGGGAACCGGTATTACTCATGATTCCAGGTCCACCTCCAGCCGTCGGAAGTATCTCTCCAGCGGTATGACCAGACCCCGTCATCCTGGGTTATGGCAAAAAGGGTGGAAGCAGAATCTATGTATTCGGGAACCTGGAAGAAGCTATGAACCGAGTGTTTTCCCAGGGAATTGATGTATTGCTGATAGGCGTCACCGGAAATTTCAATGCTGGAAAAATGAAGGCCGCTGGTACCGGGGCTGAAAAAAACCAGTCCGCCACTTTCGTTAGTCTGTAAGGTTCCATCAGAATCGATTACAAGTTCCGTATATCCTGAATACAGGCCCAGAAGGAGAAGCCTTTTTCCCTGACTTGCCGCCACCGAATGCCAGGCGATATTGGGATTCGGATTCCAGATTCCCATTTCACCTCCCAAGAGGCTGCCTTCCCATCTTCCCCAAGAGTAGATATTTAGTTTCGGATTATTTGAAGGTATGGCAAATAATCTTCCGTCAAGGGCTACTGCCAGCACCGTATTATCCAGTTTGGAAACAGAAGAAAAATAATTGTACCGTATGGCCGAATTATCCTGCAATTTTTCCGGAACCCAGATTTTACCGTCTACCAGAATGTGTCCTGCCGGTTCATCGTTGTTATTCCATTCCGAAGGGTCGCCGGGCCCGATGTCCCCGTATTCTCCCGGGCCAAGATCAGGAACATTGCCCGTATCTACAGGCCCGATACGCGCATCCATCTCGTGAAATATATGAAGCCCGTCGCCGGCAGTGGCAAGAAAGTGCCGAGTCACGTCATTCCCGCCGAGATCCTTGTCCTTCCGGGAAACAGCGCCGGTTAAGGGCTTGGTATTTTCGATAAGGATATGAAGAAAACCATCGGAGCCCTCAAAGGCCACGGCGTAGGCTGTATCATCGTCATCATCATCGTTGCGATCTTCATTTTTTATGCCCACAAATACACTCTCCTCATCGGCATAAAGGGAATCGACGAAGCGGTAATTATCAAAAAGCGCCTTGTCTCCCGCATAGGGCAACACCCTGGCCCAGTCCCCTTCCCCTGAAGTGCTTTTGAAAAGAGTCAGACCCGCCAGGCTGGAATCCAAAAAACTGAGGGCATAGAGAGCCTTGTCCGTAGCCGCCAGAGAGACTATTTTTCCTCCGGGGCCGGGGATGTCCCTCCAACCGGCATTACCGCCGCTCTGTTTTTCGTAACGGTAAAGATCGGAACTTGCCACATAGACTCCATTTCTAAAGAGCACCATGGAACTGGGTGTGCCTTTTATCTTGGATTCCGTAGGCTTTGATTCCTGGGAGATTGTATAAAAAATAGGGTCATAACAGGAGACGCAGAGGAAAAGGATCGTTACTGTCAGAACCAGGCTGCGTTTTATATTCGATTCAGTTTTTAGGATTACCATTTTTTTCATGCCTCAAACCTAGAAATGATAGCGGACAGCAAGAGATGTGGCCATAAAATTACCATACATGTCCGTCCTCTCGTTTTTCGTCCATTGTGGTACCCACCACCAGCTGGCATCCAGGCCGAAAGACCATTCGGGACTAAAGCGGAAATAGGCCGCCATAGAGGGCTTCAGGAAAAACCCGAAATTCCGCTGTTCCACATACTGCTGGGAAACCACACCGATGGACAGCGCGGCAGGAAATTCAAAACGGGAGAGGATAAACTGCCAGCCCAGACGCCCGGAAATGGGAACCGCAAAATACATGTTTTCCGAAGCGGTCTGGATAAACATACCTGCAAGTTCCAGCCCTATAAAGGCATGGGAATTAAGAAAATAATTGTAGGACAGAAAACCTTCACCCCCCAGCACAAACAGCTTGTGGTTGATGACTTTTCCCGTAGTATTGAGAAAAATCGTAGGGAAGATAGGCCCCAGTGAAATGTTGAACGTCTGATCCCCCCTGGAATAGAGTTCCTGCCTGAAATCATCATAGATATCAATGGGAATCTCATCTTCCGGAATCTCTTCA
>JAITES010000148.1 GCA_031281925.1 Treponema sp.
ATTTCCCGGCTCAGTGCCAGGAGGCAAAGACAGGAAGCAAAACCGCCGCCCCTCAGGATAATGCTTCTGATGATCCCGGCCAGTCTGCCGGAATTCAAAAAACGCTCCATGCCCTCTGCGGCGGCGTTTCCGGGCTGAGCCGTATAGATTTTCAGCAATGCTTCTGTCTGGGATTCTATAAAGAGATTAAAGGTCTCCCCGCCTGAAAAACCAAAGAGGATCAGGAGAAAGACAAGAAAACTCAGGATAGATCCGATGATGATCCGGTACGGGGTTTTAAGACGCAGAGGTCCTGTCGCGGGGGGAATCATGATCCAAAGGAACGATGCGGAACTAAGGGCTATGACCAGTATGTCGAGGCCGATGATTCCAAGGCTTCCGGTTCCCGCGGCGGGAGAGCTGAAAAGCATAAAAAACACAGTCAAAAATCCGTTAAAAACAGCCATGGCCATGGCAGCGGCCCAGGCGGTTTGGGGATTTGAGGTTAAAGCGGTAAAGCCCAGGGGGACAAGAAACAGAAACGAGAGGAGCCCGCTCCGCAGGAAGAGAGTGCTGAGCCCCAGACTCACCAGAAAGGGTAACGGGCGGATACCCCTCAAAGCCGTATCCATGGCTGTCCGGCTGAATTTAATCGGCGACAAAAGGCAGGAGAGCGATGATCCGCGCCCTCTTTATTGCCAGAGCCAGTGCCCGCTGATGCTTGGCACAGGTTCCGGTAATGCGCCGGGGAAGGATCTTGCCCCGTTCCGTAATGAAACGACGGAGCGTATCAGCATCCTTGTAATCAATTTTGAGCTTCTGGGTGCAGAATTTGCAGACCTTTTTTTTGAAGAAGACCTTGCCCTTGCCCCGGCCCCGGTCTTCCCCGTCCCGGCCGTCCATCTGTACATCCATACCCCTGTCCCGTTCCGGCCGGGGGCTCCTTTCTTCATATTTTTCATCAGACATATTAACTCCTATAAAAAGCGGACGTTCCGCCGCTTATCGCTTATATACATCGAAAATTAACACGAAGTGTTAATTCTTACTCCCTGATCGGTTTTAGAATGGTATATCGTCGGCAAAATCGTCCCCGGCAGGGGGAGGAGCGCTTTCCCGGGCGCCCTGATCCTCCCTGGGGGAATGATCCTGCCCGGATTGGGACCAGGAACCGCCGCCCGGCTGGGCGGAAGCCTGCTGCCCGTCATTTCTGCTCAAAAGCTGGATGTTGTTTGCTACAATCTCCACTTTTGAACGGTTCTGGCCGTCCTGCTGCCAACGATCCTGCCTGAGTTCGCCGTCGATTCCCACCATTTTTCCCTTGATCAGATGCTGGTTTAGAGCTTCCCCGGTTCTGCCCCACAGGACAATATCGAAAAAGCTGGCTTCTTCCACCCATTGATCACCGTTTTTCCGGTTGCGGTTTACCGCTATGGAGAATTTACAAACCGCCTGACCTGATGCGGTATACTTTAGCTCCGCATCCCGGGTAAGCCGCCCGATAAGGATAACACGGTTCAGATCAGTAGCCACCTGGCACTCCTATTCCTCTATCTTGACAAAGAGATACTTGAGGAGATTTTGGTTGAGCTTGAAAATCCGGTCGAGGGCACTTATCTTGGCCGGATCCGCCTTGATGATGAAGAGGACATACTTTCCCCTTCTCCGTTTCCGGATTTCGTAGGCCAAATCCCGGTCACCGGTTTCTTCGGTCTTTTCGATCTCCACGCCATTGGCAGTTAAATTGGCAAGAAGCGTTTCCCTGCCGGCTTTGTGCTGGTCTTCCTCCAAAGGAAAGACGACCACAAGTTCATAGCGACGCATA
This sequence comes from Treponema sp., assembly GCA_031281925.1. Classification (GTDB taxonomy): domain Bacteria; phylum Spirochaetota; class Spirochaetia; order Treponematales; family Breznakiellaceae; genus JAIRNJ01. Next base: position 1,805 of record JAITES010000148.1, read on the forward strand.
GGTCCTCCTTACGGACTTCTGTTTTTTCCCGGCAAAACCGGGTTCGGCCTGTCCGGGGGACAGGCAAAGAGGTTTCTGTATCATACTAAAGACGGCTGAGGGTGTCAACGGCTAAAAATCTACCCCGAAATATTCAAGTACGAAGCCGCTGTATATCAGTATTCCCGTCCTCACCGTCTCTTCGTCGGTGTAGAATCCGGGGCTGTGCATCTGTGGTTCCGCTCCGTTTTTGCTTTTTGCACCAAGGCTGATAAAGGTTCCGGGAATTTTGTCGGTAAAAAATGCAAAATCCTCCCCTCCCATTTCCGCATGGCTGGCGAATTCGATGTTTTCCGCGCCGAAAATTTTTCTGCCTGCCGCTTCGGCTACTTTTGTTACCCCCGGATCGCCTATGAGGGGCAGGGAGCCGTCTTTCACTTCAAATTCAAAAGATACCCGGAGGCCCAGGGCTATCCCTTCGCCCAGACGCTTTATGGCATCGAGAAGATAGCTGCGGGTCTCTTTGTTTACAGTCCGCAGGGTACCTTCGATAAGGACGCTTTCTGCGATAATATTATCCTTTGTTCCGCCCTCGATACGGCAGAGGGAAAGGACGGCGGGTTCGGTGGGTTTTACTTCACGGGAGACCAGGGTTTGAATCTGCACAATCAGATGCGCTGCCGCCACTATCGGATCCCGGCTGTTATTGGGCGAGGCGGCATGGGCGCTTTGTCCGGTTATTTTTATACGGAGCAGATCGGCGCTTGCCAGGGTGGGGCCTTCCCGGAGGCGTATCTTTCCGGCCTCCGCATTTCCTACATGGGCGCCTGCGATAGCCCTGAGTTTGCCAAAATCGATTTCCGGGTCTGCAAGGAATGTAAGGGCTCCCTGCAGGGTTTCTTCGGCAGGCTGGAAAAAGAACCATACGGTACCTGGTATCTGATCCCGGTATTTTTCAAGCACCCGTACCGCGCCCAGGAGCGCGCTGGTATGCACATCGTGCCCGCATGCATGCATCACTCCGGGGACATTTGACTTAAAGGGCAAATCGTTTCTCTCCTGGATGGGTAAGGCATCCATATCGGCCCTGAGCGCAATAACGATCTCTTCCTGCCCCTGTCGCGGGGCCGTACCTTTCAGCTCAACCCAGAGGCCGGTCTGCCCCACCCGCTTTATCCGATCAAGCCCTCCGATTTGGCGCAGGGCCTGTTCGATATAATCGGCTGTCTTATATTCCTGCAAACTCAGTTCAGGGTTCTGATGCAGATGATGCCATACTTCTACTATTTCCCTGTTGATGCCTGCCTCAAGTTCCCGCAGTTTACCCATAATTGTATCTCCTACCGTATTGATTTTGGGTCCAGCGCATCGCGCAGACCGTCTCCCACAAAGTTAAAAGAAAGTACGCAGAGAAGGATCGTAAGCCCGGGTGGTATCCACAGCCATGGTTTTCCGGTGAGGCTTGTCAGTGACTGGGCATCGGTGAGCATGTTGCCCCAACTGGCCGCAGGAGGATTTACACCCATCCCCAGAAAACTCAGAGCGGATTCTATGAGGATAGCTCCGGCAATGCCGAAGGTGGCCTGTACCAAAACGGGGCCTGCAATATTCGGCATTATATGCAGAAAAAGTATGCGCCCGGTACCAAAGCCCAGGGCAACTGCAGATTTTGTATAGTCCATCTGTTTAACGGAGAGAACACTGCCCCGCACAAGCCGTGCCACCGCAGGCCAGCCGAGAATTCCCAAAACAAGGATGATCCTGTCCAGGCCGGGGCCAAGGATGCTGCTTATTACCATGATGAGGATCAGGCTGGGAAAGGACATAAATATATCGGCAATACGCATAATTATCATGTCCGCTTTTCCGCCGAAATAGCCGGCCTCAAGCCCCAGGATGACGCCCAGCAGGGTTGAAACACTGACTGTCCCGATACCCACGATCACCGAGACCCGCGCCGCATAGATAAGTCTGGAAAATACATCCCGCCCCACCTGATCTGTTCCCAGAAGATGCTCGCTGTCCGGAGCCGTCTCAAAATTGCTGCCTATTTTATAGGGATCATCCGGGGCTATAAACGGAGCAAATACGGCGCAGATCAAAAGGAGAATGATGACAAACAATCCGGCAAGGGCCGGCCGGTGTCTGCAGAAACGTCTGAAAATCTGTCCTGTTTCGTCAGAATGTATTTTTGCAGGCATAATGGTTCTCCTAACGGTATTTGATCCGGGGATCGGCTGCGGCATAAAGAATATCCGTTATAAGGCCCGCCATAAGCACCATTAAAGCTGCCAGCATGTTGATACCCATCAGTACCGGATAATCACGGGTCAGTATTGAGTCCATGGTAAGCCTGCCTATGCCGGGCCAGGAGAATATCTGTTCCGTTACCACAGCCCCTCCCAAAAGAGAGGGGATTTCCAGGCCGATAAGGGTAATGATCGGCAGGAGGGCATTGCGGAACGCATGTACCCGGATAATTTTTGAAAATGAAACGCCCTTTGCACGGGCGGTGCGCAAATAGTCCTGCTGCAGAACGTCCAGCATGGCGGAACGGATATACCGGATGAAACGTCCTGAAATATTGACAGCCAGCACCATACAGGGGAGCGCCATGTGCCGTGCAATATCCGCGGCCCCGCCGCCCCTGCCAACAGTGATCATTCCGCTTGAAGGCAACAGTTTCAGTTTAATGCAGAAAATGTAAATGAGGGCGAGGCCGAGAAAAAAGTTGGGCGCCGAAACGCCGAAGAAGGCGGCAAAGGTGGCGGCATAATCAAAGGCCGTATGCTGTTTGAGGGCGCTGATGATTCCAAGGGGAATTGATATCAGAATCCCCGCCGCAAGGGCAGCCCCCATGAGTAAAAAGGTTGCCGGAATGCGTTCCGCTATTATTTCTGCTACCGGACGGTAGGAACTGTAGGAGTAGCCCAGATTGCCGCGGAGCACATTGCCGAGCCATACCGCATACTGTTTTGGAAGGGGCGCGTCAAATCCCAGATTATGCTCCAGCTTCTCCCGCGCCTCGGGAGTCATTTCCGGGCTGATTATCAGATCCATGGGACTGCCCGGCGCCAGATTGATAATCAAAAAAGTTACAAAACTTATGCCCAGCAGTATGGGCAGCATGCTGAGCAGGCGGCGGATCACATAGTTTCTCATGGCTTTACCCTGTTCCAGTCAGAGCGGCTTATTTCGAAATGGCAGGCCGTAAAATGCCCTCCGTTATCCAGAAGTTCAGGTTCGTCCTCACGGCAGCGGCTTTGCGAAAAGGGACAGCGGGTGCGGAAACGGCAGCCGGAATCCTCAGGCAAGCCAGCGCCGGTGAGGGAAGGCTCCACTCCTGAAGTCGGGCCGGGTACCGCGCTGGATAATACTATTTTCCCTCTGCCCCTGCGGCGCGGATCAGGATCGGGGAAGGCGTCGAGCAGGGCCTGGGTATAGGGATGCCGCGGATCTGAAAAAATCAGTTCCGTAGGGGCAAGTTCTACAATTTTGCCCAGGTACATTACGGCGATTCTGTCGCTGATGTACTTTACCGCCCCTAAACCGTGTGCGATGAATAGGTATGTCAGCCCCAGGTTGCCGCGCAGTTCCCGGAACAACCCCAGTATCTGGGCCTGAATGGAAACATCCAGAGCGGAAACAGCCTCATCGCAGATAAGGAATTTGGGCCGCATCGCTACGGCCCTTGCAATGCTGATCCGCTGCCGCTGACCGCCTGAAAATTCATAGGGAAAACGGCTTCTCAGTTTCGGTGAAAGACCGATGAGGCACAGGATACGATCGATCTCTTCGTTGATTTCCCCGCGGGGAACTATCCTGTGGATAGACAGAATCTCCCCCAGCGTATTTTCAAGCGTCTTCCGGGGATTCAGGGAGCTGTAGGGGTCCTGAAAAACCATCTGCATCCGCGGCCATACGGA
>JAITES010000183.1 GCA_031281925.1 Treponema sp.
ACAAATCGACAGAATGGATCCTTCAGGAATCATGCCTATAGCGGTGCCTGAACCTTTTTCCAGGTTGATTTCATGGAGGGTCCTGGCAAAGGAGAAGCTGCCGTCGCCGCTTTCCAGGAGCAGGGGGTTGGATACGAAGGTGATGGTGTTGTTCCCATGGACCAGATCTTCCACCGGCAGGCCCGAGTCCCGGAGGTAATCCGTAAAACGCTGGTTCCCTACAGTATAGACCACATTGTCTTTAGCCTTCGTAACTTTGCGTTTGCGCTCAATGTCGGCGCCTGCCGCATTCTGTACCGAAAATACCGGGTTAATAGCGCCCTTTATGGCGAGTATCACCAGACGATCCGTGTACGTTTTGTCATTAAAGATAGTCAGGTTAAAATCTCCGGTAGAGTTATAAGAAGGAAGGCCCCCTGCAATGGGGATCCCCGGCGCGGTTTCGTTAAACGCAGCGGTATAGAGGTCGAGCATGATTTCCAGGATATAAGGCGGTATGGTTATGATAAGGCCCGGCTTTCCGCCAAGATTCGAGCATGCGTTGTCATACACCCTTTTCACTTCCTGCTGTATTATTCCGGGACCAATCGGTTCAGAAAGCTGGGCGGAAAGAACACAATCCTCACCGGTGAGGATTGTTAAGGTTACGGCCATATCGTGGAAGCCCTCGTGTCTGTCCATATTGGCGATACAACTGCACCCTATAATGTCAAAATTCGCCTTTGCCTTGAGGGCCCCGGCAAGGGCGGCGATATCCATATCGGAATAGCAGAACAGAAGCCCTGCCGTAGAGGGACCCAGAGGGAACTCCGTACCGACCCCGGCAAGCAGTTCCTGCACAGCCGCGTCAATATCGTCAATCTGCTGGGTAACATTTACTTTTGATCTCATACTTTCCCCTATAAATATAATAATACCAGTTTTTAGTGAAAAAAACAACATTTTAACTCTTTTATGCTGTCAAAAATCGTGGTATAGTATATATATGGATTTCAACGGCGTAAGCCTTCCGCTTTCACCGGAACAACAGGAGGAATTACTCAAAAAACTCAAGACGTTGGAAACAGACAAGGCGAAAACTGAGCGCCTGATCCGGAAGATGAAGCATGATCAGGAATCTCTTAATGTGATGTACGAAAACGCCATCCACCTTAGAGACGCCAATGTCCGGGACAAGGCGAGGCAGTACATGTACAACCGCATGCTCCTGGAAGCCTTCCCAAGCCTTCTTTTTGTACTCGATAACCATCTGCAATATGTAATCGGTACGGATTCCCTTATTACGAAGCTCTTCGGTTTTTCTGACGGAAAGGAATTGGCCGGAATGCCGCTTAAAGACATAATCAACAGGATAAAAAACAGCGAATGGGCTGATAATACCCTTGAGAGCTGCAAACTGGTTTTGAATACCAGGCAGTTGTGGTCCCATATTGATTACATAGAATTTCTGTCAGGCGCAAAAATGCACGTCAGCGTTTCTATCGCTCCGGTTTTCAATGAAGCCGATCAACTGCAAGGCGTCACTGTCGTAATCAACGATATTACGGAACTCATAAACGCGAGAAAACAGGCCGAGTCCGCCTCAAAGGCAAAGAGCAGGTTCCTTGCCAACATGAGCCACGAGATCCGCACGCCTATGAACGCCATCATCGGAATGACCACTATCGCCATGTCCTCTGCTGACAGCGCTAAAAAGGACTACTGCCTGGGAAAGATAGTCGATTCCTCAAAGCATCTTTTGGGAGTTATCAACGATATTCTGGACATGTCTAAAATTGAAGCGGACAAGCTGGAACTGAATCCTGTGAACTTCAATTTTGAGCTGATGCTCCAGCAGGTGATCACAGTGGTCAGTTTCCGCATTGAAGAAAAGAAGCAGCGCTTTATTGTCGATATGGATAAGGCCATCCCTCCTTTCCTTTTCGGCGACGATCAGCGGCTTGCGCAGGTTATCACTAACCTGCTGTCAAACGCCGCCAAATTCACCCCCGAAGGGGGAACGATACGCCTGACAGCTAAGCAGACAAACGCTGATGACGAAGGGTTCCATACCATACAGGTTGAGGTTACCGATTCGGGCATAGGCATCAGCGAGGAACAGCAGTACCGTCTCTTCAATCCTTTCCAGCAGGCCGATTCCAGCACGTCCCGGAATTTCGGCGGTACCGGCCTGGGCCTTGCGATTTCAAAACGCATTGTTGAAATGATGGGCGGCGGAATCTGGATTGAATCCGAAGCGGGTAAAGGCTCTACCTTTGCTTTTACGGTACGGATGAAAAAGGGCAGTGGCGAGGCCCTGGAAGTTTCCGGGGAGCATACGTTTTTGCTACAGGAAGCTGAAAATGTTTTCAAGGGCAAGCGGGTTCTTTTAGCCGAAGATGTGGACATCAATAGGGAAATTGTTCTTACCCTGCTGGAACCTACAGGGATCGAAATCGACTGCGCCGAAAACGGCGCTGAGGCGGTGGAATTGTTCACTGCTGATCCGGAAAAATACTCCATGATTTTTATGGATGTTCAGATGCCTGTCATGGACGGTTACGAGGCTACCGGGAAGATCCGGGACTGGGAATCGAAAAGAGACGGCGGCACGGACGCGCCGGGATCTTCAAAGCGGATTCCTATTGTAGCAATGACCGCCAATGTTTTCCGTGAGGATATTGAGCGGTGCCTCCTGGCAGGTATGGACGATCATGTAGGGAAGCCCCTGGATTTCAAGGAAGTGATTGGCAAGCTCCATAACTATATAAAATAGAAAGATAGAAAGCAGAAAGGCTGTGAAAATTGCCGGGGATAGACGGCGTTTTTATAAACTGGTAATCTGAATAAGTCCAATATAACACAAGGATGGTTGCGATGGAAAAATTTGCGTGGAAAGCCAGGCTGCTGTCGGGAAAAAAAGAAGAGTATATCCGCAGGCACAATGAAATATGGCCGGAAATGACGGAACTTCTCAACAGCGCCGGTATTCATAACTATACTATTTGGTGCGTTGGGGACGAACTTTTCGGCTGCTACGATGCGGAAAAAGGCAATGCCTTCGCTTCCAAGGTCCAGGCCGAAAGCCCTGTCGTCGACCGCTGGAACGAATACATGAAAGACGTCATGGTTATGGAGAAAGATCCCGCAACAGGCACCCATTACCAGCTCCAGCAGGTTTTCTTTCATCCCTAGACCGGAAAAAGATCGGAAAAGGACGCTTCCGCCGCAGGCCGGCGCTGTCAGGTTTTTACTTTACCGTCGCCTGGGAGACGGCTTTTCCGTTTTTGGCATATACCTTTTCGTGATTATAAGGATCCGGTATCCGTTCGCCTTGGTGGAAAAAGACGTATTGATAGGTTCCTGGCGGTAAGGCCAGCGTAAGGGTATAGTAGCCGGGACTGGTTTCTTCAAGTTCGTACATAAAAGGATCCCAGTTATTGAAGCTTCCCCCTACTGTGACGGTCCCGCCGGGAGGCGCGGTATAGGCGAACCGCAGGCTTCCCTGAGGGGCGTCGTAGGTTGAAGGGGGCCGCGGACGGTCAGGGATGACCACACGGGACTGGGAGATGCCGGAAGGCCCGGACACCGCCTGGGGGTTCAGGGGGTCCGCCGTCCACAGCCCGTCTATGATCATCCGGTAATCCATGTTCCTGAGCCCTTCGGGAACAGTCTGTACATGGAAGAGTATCCCTGAATCCTTATTGGGGTTCACATTTTTGCGCTTCCCTAAGGCGGCAATTACCGCGGGATCTTCGGGGATCATGAGTTTTTGATACCAGTAGATTTTGGAATACTGTTCGTATGCGAACGAGACGCCTACGCGCCTGTACGAAGAAGGGGCGGTAAAAATCACGGTATCTTCGTAGATTACCGGCGCTCCCGGGCCGGGAAGGCTCAAAAGGCGGTCAATAAACTGATATGACTCTAAATCCGCCGCCCCTATAATGCCGATAGTTACTATAAGGAGCGCCGTCGTTAGTATGCTTTTCATATTGTTCTTTACAATTATCGGCGGATAAACCAATATCTTAATATGCCGTCATTGAAGGCCCTGGGAGAGTTTAAATCCTCATTCAGCCGCATAGGCAATGAAGACCAGATCCGCAATGCCCGGGATCTTCCCCCTGACGACCTGCCCCTGCCGGACCATGAACCTGCGGCCCTGCCGGCAGCTTCTTCAGACGCTCCGCCTGACGAGGGGGAAGGTTTTCCCGCAGTTGATTCCGGGGCCCCAGGGTCGGACTTCATAGATTTCGGCGACTTAGGAGATCTTGTAGGGAATTTGGGACCCAGTCTGGATTTGGACGGCCCCGCATTGGACAGTTCCGCAGAGGAAACCCCTGCTTCTCCTGAGGGGGATGCGGATTTCAACGACTTCCTGGACAATATTCCCGATGACTTCGCTGTCTCCGATAGCAGCGGCCCGGTTCCTTCTGTTTCTGAGGAACCTGCTGCCGAAGATTTTTCCCTGCCTGAGGAGATCGATACGAACCCTGCCGAAGCCAAGGCTGAATCTGCGGATGATTTCGGTTTTCCCGACAGCCTCCTGGACGGTTTGGCCGGCGAACTGGAATCCGAAGAGGCCGCCGAAGACGCTCCGGCTGAACTTTCGGCATTTGAAGAAATCCCTTCTGAAGAGATCCCTTCTCTTGAAGCTGTTTCCGGTGAAACAGAAACAGCGGCGGAGCCCGAAGACCCGGAAACCGAAGACGACATGGATCTCTCTTTCCCTGAAGGCGAAAGCGGCTTTGACCTCGGCGGCGAGTCCCTGGATTCAGGTACCGCCGCAGCCGCAGAAGGGGGCGATTCTTTTGACAATTTCAACCTGGACAACGACGCCCTGGCTGCAGATTTTAACCTGGGCGAAGGCCTGGACGCCGGGGATACCGCTGCCGGCGGATTCGGGAACGATTTTGCCAATCTGGAAGAATTCTCCCTTCCGGGGATTGACGATACGTTCAGCGGCAGGACCCCGGGAGCGGTTTCGGGGCAGCAGACCGGCGCAGGCCAGCCTGTCCCGTTAGATGAAGGTGAGATACTCGGGGAAGTCGAAGAGATACAGCTTTCTGAAGATGAATTATCCCGCCTCATGGAGACCCTGGCCGCTTATCCCCTGAACCTCCGTATTGCCTGTGAAGAACTGATAGCCGAAGAAGCGGTAGCCCCGGATCTCATGTCCAATCTGATAAAGCTTCTTGTCCGCGGGGCTCCGCCTAAGGAAACCGCCGTTCTGGCCGGAAAAATCCTGGGCCGGGCTATCCGGATTCCCAAGGGGTTTGAAAAGAAAACCGGAGAGGAACTTGAGGCGGAACAGGGCAGTTTCGCTTATATCTTTATCCATAATTTTCTTCCTGTTCTCAGGCTTTTCCTGGGTATTGCCATGGTAGCGGTTTCCCTTGGGTATCTGGTATGGAATTTTATCATAACTCCCGCAAGGGCGGAAAAAATTTATAAGCTCGGGTACGAGCGGATTTTTGCAGGTGAATACAGCAGGGCCGACGACCGGTTTCAGGAGGCTTTCCGTATTCATCAGAAGAAGGACTGGTTTTATAAATACGCCGAAGCTTTCCGGGACGAACGGCAGTACATCCACGCCGCAAGGATGTACGGCAGCCTCCTTAACTACACTGCAGCGAAGAGCAAAAAACACATACCCGAAAAAAAAGCCGTTCTGGATTACGCGGCGCTTGAAACCTATTATCTTA
>JAITES010000217.1 GCA_031281925.1 Treponema sp.
AGCGCGGTTTTCTGCCACTCATCACTGCTATCGCGCATGGCGGATATTGCGCTGTTGATATAAGGATTGGGCTCCGCCATGTTACTAAAACTTTGTCTGTCTATTATCAGATCGGGACGTAACAGATTGAGCAATACAAAAAGATCGTTGTCCCCAAGCTGTATTGGTGTAGCGGTAAGAAATATGGCGGCGTCGGCGTTTTCACAAAAATACTTTACGGCTCTATAGGCATCCGTATTGGTATTTCTTATATGATGCGCCTCATCAACTATTACCAGATCAAAATGCGGCGGGGGATCAAGATCATGTAATCCTTTAATCCTCCCTTTGCCCTCAAGGATTCCTTTATTAAATTTGGAATAAGATACAATAACCCTGTCTTTTTTCGATGGCCATTCTCCGTCTTTGTACGTTTCGTCTATACACGTTCGCAAATCATCTCCGTCAAGGTGCTCAAAATCTTCATCAAAACGCTTCATTTCATTTTTCCATTTCGATTCCGTTACCAGCGGTTTGGGACATATTATCAAAATGGAAGCTACATCTTTTCTTGCCTGCAGTTCCCTGAGTATAAGACCGGCCTCTATTGTTTTACCGACACCCACGCTGTCGGCAATAAGCATACGGGGACGATCCGCCCTGATAAAACGCAAAACCGGCCGGTACTGATACGGAATAAAATTTATACGCGCGGAGTTAATGGAATGGAGGCTGGCCATTCCGGGATTATTCATCTCAAGCGCGGAAAGAAGGGCGCGGAAACGATCCGCGGACAATATTTCGGGAGTATTTTCCGTATACGCTTCCAACTGGGAGGCATAACAAGGTTGAACTTTGTTGTCTATAAAGACCTGTAAGGTGTCTTCCGGTAAACCGGACTCTATATTTATGATTGGACCATATTTGGCGCTGTCGGATTTAAGACGGACAAGCTGACCTATTTTGAATTTTGCCTTGACTCCGTTTTCAGTCTCATCTGAATCATTCTGCCGGACCTTCTCATCGGGATAATCCGGGATATCGGTCGGCATATCTATCATTTCTCCTTCACGCCGCAATCGGGGATTGAAAAAGCCGGCGCGCCGGCAAAACACTAGTATTTTTCGTAAAAATTGTCAATTATGTTTTCATGGCGGAAGACGGAACCCTTAACAGGCTGGTTTCTGAGTTAAGCCTGGAAGAGCGGAACAACCTTCTGGAGAAACTCAAGGGGCAATCAACAATCTCCCCTGAACCACTCTATGAGGAGCCTGAAGAGAGTCCTGCCGTTAGTTTTGACGAACAGTATACAAAACTGCCCTGGTATATGCGATTCTACTATTTTATCATAAGCCTCTTCAGGAACAAGGCTCCCCTAAAAGTCTTTGAAGACAGCCGGATCGGCGGTCTGGGACGGCAAATAGAAGCCCGTGCGCCGGGGATCTATGATTATCAGCGGAATTATCTTCTCTACGAGTTTTTTCGCCTCCTTTCCGCTCTCCGGGACGGGGCCCGGTTCTTTTTTACGGCGCTTGATGCCTCTGTAAACCGGGACAAGGGGGAATTCTACGCTTTCCTGGGTTCCCTTGAAATGCCGGAAGTCCACCGTCATCTGATCCGGAACACCAGTCCCGAGGCTATCGCCGAAAAGTCTCCCGATGCGGGGGAATCGGAGATGCGTCAGACGGCTTTCAGGGCTATGGAGGATGCCATCGCGGAAATATCCGAGGAGCAACGGAATGCCATGTACTTTGACGCCCGTTCCCTTAACTGCCTCAAGGAGCTTTCCTCTTTTCTTTTTGACCGGGTGCTTGTGGCCTTCGGTTTTGAACCCAGTACGGGGGGCCAGGTCTGTTCCGCCAATGTGGTGAGGGAGCAGCTTATCATTCTCAACAATCTCCTCTATTCCCTCAGGGAGCCGCCGCCCCTTACCCTGCTGGAGTCTCTCTTTGTCTTCGTGCTTCAGGACAGAATTGCCGAACAGGGCTTCGATATTAACCAGGAGATGAGGAATCTTCTCTCCAAGGCAGAGATATCACTGGCGGCCATCAGGACTTTTAATCAGCAGGTGCCTCTAACTCTGATTCTCCGCTGCGCGGGAAGGGATATGTCCCTCGTTTCCAGGGCTATTTCCGGCGGGGAGGAGTGGTTTACCGTGTACCGGGAATACTGGAAGCGCCATATTGAAGCCCTCTTTGCCGAATACATGCGGAACCGCCGCCACATGGATCTGATCCGTTCCTTCGGCTATTTCTTCAAGGGCACCAACCTTAAAGTCCTCAGTCACACGGTATCCGAATCCAATCCCAACGGACTTCCAATTACCGAAGCCTTTGCCCTTTCTTTTCTCCTTACCTTCTATTCCGCGGTTTTTATGAGGGACATAAACAGGTTCCTTCGTCCCATATTGCTGGACGGTGAATTCATTAAGCGGGAAAACCGGACTGAATTTACCGAAAGTTACAATGATCTTATCAAGCTTGAGGATGATATCAGGCGCTTTGAGGCGAATATCTCCCCTGCAGGGGATCTGGGCAAACGGTATTTTCAGGCCCGCGGCGAAATGAGTTCCCTTCCGATAAAACGCCGCAAGATTCAGATGGTCTTGGAGGAAGCTTCGACAGAGGCCAGGGAGATCGTTGACCGGAGCAGGAATGCGATCAAAACCCTTATCAAAGTTACAAACGGGATCCTGAAAAGCGACGGACGTTACGAGTCCCTGTCCAATCTTGATAAACTGACGGGCAAGGGGCAGGCCCAAACTGTTTTTCTTAACGGCCTCAGCGATACGGTAAAGAGTTTCCAGAAAACACTGGATCTGATGGATGATATAGACGTCATGGAAAACCGGCGGAAGTAGACAAGGAGCAGGGGAATGGTTGATTTCAGGGAATACTGGCAGGGGAAAGTTGCCGGAGCATTAAATATGATGATGAAGGAGACGGCACAAACCGTAGAAGCGGCCCAGGTGGTTGTTGAGACGCCTCCCAAACCGGAACTGGGGGATCTGGGCTTTCCCATGTTCGGTTATGCCAGGCTTCTGCGCAAGGCACCTGCCCGGATAGCCCAGGATCTCACGGAGCTGCTGATGAAGGGAGAGGATCTCCGGGGGACTGTTTCCGCGGAAGGCCCCTACCTTAACGTAAAGTTTGACAGGAAATCCGCCGCGGGGGAGATTCTTGCCGCGATATTTGACGAAAAGAAAAGCTTCGGCCGGCCCAAAACTCTTGCCGGTTCCCGAATCATGGTGGAATTTTCAAGCCCCAATACCAATAAGCCTCTGCATCTGGGACATCTGCGTAACGATGCGCTGGGAGAAAGTATTTCCAGGATTCTGGCTGCCTGCGGGGCGGAAGTCCGTAAGGTCTGCATCATTAACAACAGGGGTATCCATATCTGCAAGTCCATGCTGGCCTACCAGGAACGCGGGGAAGGCAGGACGCCTGAGTCTGAAGGGATCAAGAGCGACCGCTTTGTGGGGGATTACTATGTTGAGTTCGGGAGGATCCTTGCCGGGGAGGAGGCGGAAAAGAAGGCGGGAACCTGGCCCCAGGGTAAGGCAGGAGCGGAGGAGCGGGCGCAGGAGCTGCTGGTCAAGTGGGAAGCCGGAGACCCGGACACGGTAGCCCTCTGGAAGCTAATGAACGGCTGGACATTCCGGGGCATGGAGGAAACCTATAAACGCACCGGCATTTCCTTCGATCAGTATTACTACGAAAGCGACACCTACCTTTTGGGTAAGGATGAAGTGCTCAAGGGCCTGGAGCAGGGGCTCTTCTACAGGCAGGAAGACGGAGCCGTGGCGGTGGATCTCGGAGATGAGGGGCTTGATACCAAGATCCTCCTCCGCAAAGACGGCACTTCAATCTATATAACCCAGGACATAGGTCTTGCCATCAACCGTAACAGGGACTGGCCCTTTGACAGACTGGTCTATGTTGTCGGTTCCGAGCAGCAGTATCACTTTAAGGTGCTGTTCAGCATTCTAAAAAAGCTCGGTTTTGAATGGACCAAAAACCTCTATCACCTCTCCTACGGCATGGTGAATCTTCCTGAGGGCAGGATGAAGAGCCGGGAAGGCACCGTGGTGGATGCCGATGACCTCATCGACAGCCTTAAAGACATGGCTCTGCAGGAAATCCGGGAAAAAGAACGGGAAGAGGCCGTTGGGGAACCTGCCGAAGTTGCCGAAAAAATCGCCCTGGGCGCTCTTCATTACTTCCTCCTGCAGGTTTCTCCGAACAGGGACATGCTTTTTAACCCCCGGGAATCCCTCTCCTTTACCGGCAACACCGGCCCCTATCTGCAGTACATGGGAGCAAGAATTTCGGCCCTGCTTCGCAAGGCGGCCTCCGGGGATTCGGGAGCGGGGGACAGTTCCCTTCTTACCGGGGATGCCGAATGGGAGCTTCTCAAGGTTTTGGCCGCCTACCCTGAATCGGTGGCTGCCGCTGCAGCCGGCATGGATCCCTCATTCCTTACCGCCTACCTCTACGATCTGTCCAAGTCCTTCAGCCGTTTTTACCACGACTGTCCCATTCTAAACGCCGAAGACAGGGGCTTAAGCCGGGCCAGGCTTGCCCTTTCCAGGGCGGTGCTCCGGGTGCTGCAGGATGCCCTCCGTCTGGTCTGTATACCCTTCCTGGAAGCCATGTGATAATGAGGCTGTTCCAAAATGTCAAATTTTGGAACAGCAACCTTAGATTTAATGGGGAAATCGGGCTTTAGACCGATTTCCCAAGAGCTTGTTCCGAAACCAGCCGGGTTTTGGAACAAGCTCACTTGACCTTTTGATACCTTTTAGGGTATAAATTACTAAGTTTGTTCCAAAAACCAATTTTTGGAACAGCTTCTAGTACCATATTTTTTTAAGGCGGAAGGGAAGATTATGTACGCGTTAATTGATTTTAAGGGGAAACAATACAAGGCGGAAACGGGCGCTGTTCTCAAGGTCGATCATATCGATGCGGAACCCGGTTCCAGCCTGAATATCGATTCGGTGCTCATGCTTGCAGGCCAGGATAACCCTGTTATAGGGTCGCCATATATAGCCGGGGCAAAGGTCAGCGCCACGGTGGAATCCCACGGGAAAGACAAGAAAATCATTGTATTCAAGTACAAGCCCAAGAAGGATTACCGCCGCAAGATGGGTCACAGGCAGCAGTACTCGATTATCAAAATCGGAGATATTACCGGAGTATAGGGCCCCTTGATTCGGATAGACGCGGTTTTTGACCGGGCAGGGCTCCTCAGATCCTGCAGGATCGCAGGTCATGCAGGCGCCGGAAAGAAGGGTTATGATATTGTCTGCGCCGCTGTTTCGGTATTGTCCCGGACAATGGTGCGGACGCTGGAAAAACGGAAAGGAATAGCCGTAGAGTCTGCCGCTCCCGAGCGGGGGCTTTTCGGCATGGATATAAGATATGAAGCGGAGGGTCAGGATTTTCTCTCCGCCGCCGGGGCCTTTTTCATGGAAGGGCTTGCTTCGATTTGCGAAGAATACCCGGCTTACTGTACAATGAATATACGAGCAGAGGAGAAAGAATAATGGCACGGAAACGGGGCGGCAGCGGAGCAAAGAACGGCCGGGATTCGAATCCCCAGTATTTGGGGGTCAAGAGATCCGCGGGGACTCTTGTCAAGGCGGGAACAATTATTGTCCGGCAGCGTGGAACCAGGATTCATCCGGGAACCAATGTGGGCTGCGGCGGGGACTATACCCTTTTTGCCCTGACAGACGGCACGGTCAACTTTACCCAGCGCCGGGGCCGCAAACTTGCAACGGTGACGCCGACAGCCCAATAATGCCCAGACTTTGGAAAAGTTTGCCGATGAAGCGGTAATTGAAGTTTCCTCAGGTTCCGGCGGGAACGGCTGCGCGGCTTTCCGGCGGGAAAAGTATGTTCCCAGAGGGGGGCCTGCCGGGGGAGACGGAGGCAGGGGCGGAGACGTGGTCTTTACGGTCCGGCGGAATCTTAGAACCCTCTCTCATCTTCGTTATAAACAATCTTTTAAGGCGGAAAACGGACACGACGGCGAAGGGGGAGGCCGTTACGGCAGGAATGGGGAAGATGTACTGATCCCCCTGCCGCCGGGCAGCCTTATCCGGGACGCCGGGAGCGGGGAACTCATCCGGGATTTCGGGAAAAATCCCGAAGACTGGATCTTTTTGAAGGGCGGAAACGGGGGCTGGGGGAATATTCACTTCAAGTCTTCGGTTAATCAGGCCCCCCGCAAGGCTCTGCCCGGGAAAAGCGGGGAATTCCGCCGTCTCAAGGTAGAGCTTGAGATCATGGCCGATATTGGTTTTGTGGGTTTTCCCAATGCGGGGAAATCTTCGCTGCTGGAAAAGCTTACCAATGCCCGGCCCAGGATAGCCCCCTATCCCTTTACCACAAAGATCCCCAATCTGGGAGTCCTTACACTGGGAAGAAGCCGGGGAGATGATGATGAGGGCCGCGACATCATCCTGGCGGATATTCCGGGACTTATCGAAGGGGCCAGTGAGGGGGCCGGGCTGGGCCACCGTTTCCTCAGGCATATTTCAAGGACTGCGGCCCTGGCTTTTCTTGTTGACCTTTCCGAAGATAATTACCTTAAAGCCTTCGATATTCTGCTGAAGGAGCTTGAATCGTTTTCCCCTGAACTTACTGAAAAAAAACGGCTTGTTCTGGGAACCAAACGGGATCTCGCTGAAACCGAAGGCCGCCTCGAAGAATTAGCCGCGGCCCTTCCCGGAGAACAGGTTCGCGGCATCTCGGTATTCAGCGGGGAAGGGCTGGCCGAACTGGCGAATCTTTTCGGGGAGCTTTGCCGGTGAGGCTTGCCGTTCTGGGGGGGAGTTTTAACCCCGTTCACATCGGCCATCTCTTCCTGGCCGGAGAGCTTCTCCATGACCAGGGCTACGATCGGGTTCTTCTGGTTCCCGCCTACGAGTCGCCGTTCAAACTGGAGGCAAACATAGGCTCTTCCTCCAGAGACAGGCTGGATATGCTCTTTGCTTCCATCACCGGAGACGAACGTCTCTCCGTGGAGGACTGCGAGATACGCCGGGAAGGAATTTCCTATACCATTGATACCCTTCGGGATATTATTCAGCGCTACCAGCCTGAGGGGAAACCGGGACTCGTTATCGGGGATGACCTTGCGGAAGGTTTCCTTTCATGGAAAGATGCTTCCGGAATTCTGGATTTGGCGGAGATCGTCATTGCGCGGCGCAACGGAACAGAGGCGAAGAGTCAGCCCTTTCCCTGCAGGCAGCTTGAAAATGAGATAATGGATATTTCTTCCAGACTGGTAAGGGAACGAATCAGGGCCGGAGCCGCCTGGGAGTATCTGGTACCTGCCGGCGCCCGTATCATCATTGAAGACCGTTCCCTCTATATGGAGGCTTCAGAATCTCCTGCGTCCGGGAATCTTGAGATCTCCAAGGATTTCCTTGTCAGGGTTGAGGAGGAGGCCCGCAGACGGCTCAGCCCGGGCCGTTTTCTCCATTCCAGGAACACGGCTCTCCTTGCACGGGATCTGGCGGAGCGTTGGGGCCAGGATACCGCAGCCGCCTGGCTTGCCGGGATGAGCCATGACATTTGCAAGTCCATGAGGGAAGAGGAACTGCTGGA
The DNA here is from genome assembly GCA_031281925.1 of Treponema sp. Lineage (GTDB taxonomy): Bacteria > Spirochaetota > Spirochaetia > Treponematales > Breznakiellaceae > JAIRNJ01. The sequence continues at coordinate 7,599 of JAITES010000217.1, forward strand.
ACTGGCCCGGAAGGACGGAATGGCGATCAGCGCCTTTGAGGAAAAGAAAGCTTCCCTGCTTCACGGAAGGGCGGCGGCCGTATTTCTCCGGGAACGTTTCGGCATTGAAAGGGAGGATGTGCTTGAGGCAATACGGGTGCATACCGCGGGGGAACCGGGGATGGGGCCCCTTGCCAGGATTCTCTACATAGCCGACAAGATCGAGGTAGGCCGGGAAAAAATAGATCCGGCGCTGAGGAAGCTTGTCCTGGAAAAAAGCCTTGCGGAAGTGTTTCCGGCAGTGCTGGAACAGACTGTCTCCTGGCTGCGGGCACGGCATATAGACCTTTTGAAGGAGACTCTGGATTTGTTAAAATCGGCGCGGGAAGGCATGGAACATGAAGAGAAACAAGGCTGATCCAAGCATATTTCTTTTGGCTGCCATTGTACTGCTTTTTGCGGCGGGAAGCGTCTTTATCTATATATTTTTTCATTCAAATCCCGAAGATGAAGCTTTTACCGGAGACCGGATTATCAATACCCTTTTTGTGCTTGAGGATCAGGGGAAACCTTTGGCTTCCTATGTACTTATGCACTATCCTGCCACCAGACGGGCGGCTATTTTTGATATTCCCGGCGAAGTGGGAATGATTATTCAGCAGATCAACCGGGTGGATCGCATTGATACGGTGTATAACAGCAAGGATATAGGCCCTTTCAGCACCGAAATGGGGAAGCTTCTGGGAGTCCAGATCAACTTTTCACTTGTCATCAACAGGGAGAACCTGGGAAAGATAGTTGACCTTCTGGAAGGAGTGGACATCTTCATCCCCTCTCCGGTGGAAATTTTTGATGAAACTCCTCCCGTTCTGTTCCCCTCGGGACTCATCAGAATGGATGGAGACAAGGCCCGGCTCTTTGTAAGCTACAGCCAGAGCGGAGAAGAGCAGGAACTTACCGTGTTCCGGCGGCAGCGTTTCTTCCTCTCCCTGATCAAGAGACTGGGAGAAAAAAACGAAGAACTCAAAAACCCTGCCTTGACCCGGATGTTTTACCCTCTATTCTCTTCGTCCACGGGACAGCATGTAAGAACCCGGCTTTTTGATGAACTTGCAGACATTGATACGGATCGGACGAACATTCAGTCTGTCGGGGGGAATGTCCGGGAAGTTTCGGGCCAGGTGCTTCTCTTCCCCTTTTATGACGGCAGTCTTATCAAGGAGATTGTGCGTCAGTCTCTGGGAAGCCTTACCCGGCAGCAGGAAGGCTCCCTTGACGAGCGGGTTTTTACCGTGGAAGTGCTCAACGGTTCGGGGATAAACGGCATTGCAGGACGTACTGCGGAACTCCTGCGCAGTTTTGGCTATGATGTTATCTCCATCGGGAATGCCGACCGCAGCGACTATGAAAAAACCGAGATCATCGACCGTTCGGGCCTTGAAGAGGTGGTAAAAGCCCTGGGAGAAGTGATCCGCTGTGAAAATATCCGCAGCGAAGCAATCATTTCCGATATACCATCCGCCACGGAGATGGAGCTTAACCTGCAGAATTTTGAGTATCGTTCCGATTTTACACTCATTATAGGAAGGGATTTTAATGGCAGATATGTCTCAGGCGGATAAGGACGCAAGCCTGGCCCGTGAACTGGGTATCCTCCTTACCGAACATCAGGGAAAGGAAGTAACAGTCCTCGATCTCCGCAGCCTCAACAGCTGGACCGATTTTTTTGTTATCGCTACCGTTTCAAGCGGCACTCACCTTTCCGGGCTGGAACGGCATATCAAGGACTATTGCCGGGAGCATGAAGTGGAGATCCTCCGCCGTTCCCGCCGGCCGGATAAGGGACGGGATGAACAGGGAAGCGGCCTCCAGGATGAATGGTGTCTCCTTGACCTGGGTATTCTTGTGATTCACCTGATGAGCAAGCGGGCACGGGAATTCTATGAACTTGAGCGACTCTGGAGCGAAGCCCTGGTCATCTACGGCCCCGTTGAATAAGGGGCAAAAAAAGGCGGCCGCCCGGTTCCCAGGCCGGGAAGCGCCTCTTGTACCGGAGAATTCGGAAACTATTCGTCGAAATCGTCGTAATCTACATCTTCTTCGTAGTCGAAATCATCTTCCTCGTCCTCAAAATCGTCTTCCTCGTCCTCAAAGTCATCGTCTTCGAAGTCATCTTCGAAGTCATCTTCCATATCGTCGAAGTTATCTTCCTCGTCCATGCCGTCCTCCTCATCTTCATCATCGTCATCGAAAACAATCCGGGGGAAGGATATGCTGTCATACTGCCATCCGTCAACCGGAATAAGGGCAAGCATTTCTTCGGGATTATTAGCGGGCTCCTCTTGAACCATGCAACGAAACTTCCAGCGCACCATGATACTCTCCATTTGGTCGAAGTCTTTAATGCAACATTAGGTAGAGATCGGGTAATTGTCAAGTATTTTTTGCAGATTTAACGATCTTCAGAATCTT
>JAITES010000255.1 GCA_031281925.1 Treponema sp.
GGGCAGATCATCACCTTTGGAACCCTGGGCGCCAAACAGGTGATCAAGGATGTGGCCCGGGTGCTCAACATAAGCATAAGTGAATCGGAAAGCATCGCAAAACTGATCCCCAAGGAGCCCAAGATCACCCTGAAGAAGGCATTCAACCCGGAAGGCAAGGAAGCGAAAAACCCGGAAGTCCAGGCCGCTGCCCGGCAGCTTCAGGAACTTGAAAACGATCCCCGCTATACGGAACTCTTTAGCCTTGCCCGCAAGCTGGAGGGGCTTAACCGGCATTCCAGCATCCACGCCGCGGGTGTGGTGATTGGAAAAACGGAACTTACCGACTATGTCCCCCTCTACAAGGAAACCGAAAAAAAAGGCGGGGGAATCGCCACCCAGTACACGATGAACTTTCTGGAAGATCGCGGCCTTGTAAAGATGGACTTTCTGGGTCTCAAGACCCTTGACCTTATCAAGCATACCGTGGATCTTGTCCGGGCCAGGGGCGGCGAATATGCCGGTTTCGACATCACAAGCATCAACGAAAACGATGAAAAGACCTTCAGGATGCTGGGAGAAGGGAAAAGCGCCGGTGTTTTCCAGTTTGACCGGGAGGGTATGCAGAATACCCTCAAGAAGATTAAGCCCACTTCCATAGGGGATCTGACCGCCATCACAAGTCTGTACCGGCCGGGGCCCATGAAGTACATCGATCAGTTTGCCGATTCCAAAAACGGCCGGCAGACCATCGAATACCCTCACCCGAGTCTGGAGTCTCTGCTTAAGGAGACTTACGGGGTTATCACCTATCAGGAACAGGTGATGATGGTGGCCCGGATCATCGCAGGCTACAGTCTGGGACAGGCCGACCTTCTGCGCCGGGCCATGGGAAAGAAGAAGATGGAGGTAATGGTTGCCGAAAAGGTAAAATTCATTGCCGGGGCGCGGGAACAGGGTTACAGTGAAGAAGTCGCGGACAGGATCTTCGAACTCTTAATCCCTTTTGCCGAATACGGTTTCAACAAGAGCCATGCGGCAGCCTATTCGGTGCTCTCCTACCGTACCGCGTACTGCAAGGCCAACTTCCCCGCGGAATTCATGGCGGCCAACCTCTCCAACGAAATAGGAGCCGCGGACAAGGAAAAACTCCCCGAATACATCGAAGAGGCGCGGCGCATGGGCCTTACCATCGATCCTCCGGACGTAAACCGCTCCGAAAGGCTCTTCGCCGTTTCGGAAGGCAGGATTGTCTACGGGCTCAAGGCTATCAAGGGCATAGGGGACAGGCCCGCTGAGGAGATCATCGCATGCAGGAAGACCGAACCCTACCGGGACTTTATAGACTTCCTCAACCGGGTGGATATAAAAACCGTGGGCAAGAAGGTGATTGAACTCCTTATCGAAACAGGCGCCTTCGACAGAATGGGAAAGAGCCGGGATATTCTCCTTGTCAATCTGGAAGGGGCTGTGGATTATGTGCAGAGCATCAAGGAGGACAGGAAATCGGGACAGAGCCTCTTCGGGGAGGCCGGGGAAAAGGAGTATCCTGACTTTATCTACAAAGACGCTCCGGTAAAGAGCAGGGAGGAGTGGCTTGAACGGGAAATGGCCCTCCTGGGTTACTATGCCTCGGGACACCCCATGGATGAGCAGAAGGATGCCTGGAAGTATTTTTCGGGCCTCAATCTGGCGAATCTCAAGGCCAGTCCGAAAGGTTCCTACACCATCGTAGGAATTCTCAAGTCCCTGCGGGAGATCAGGGATCGTAACGGAAAGGAAATGGCTTTCGGCGTCCTGCAGGACTACCGGGGAGAGATAGATCTGGTATTCTTTTCCTCGGTCTGGCAGGATTGCAAGGCCGGGGTGATTCCGGACACGATTATGGCCTTCAAGGGAAGCATAGATCCCGAAAAGGACAAGAACCCGGAAAAACCGGGCTTCAAGGTATCCAGCGTCGTGGATATTGATAAACTTGCCCGGCAGGCAAAACGAAAGGCCGAGTTGGACGCGCAGGCCGCCGAAGACCCGGTGAAAGAGCCGCCTGAAGAAGCCGGAGATGCGAAAAGCCTCCATATAAGACTGCGGGACGGAGCGGCGGACAGGGAAGACAGCCTCTACCCCCTGCAGGAACTCCTTTCTGATGCGGGCTCTTCCCCGGTCTTCATCCATGTTCCCGTCTCTAACGGGGAGATTGTGATCCGCACGGCAAGCCGGTATGGAGCCGGAAGCGGAGCCGCGGGAAGACTGAAAGAATGTGCCGCCGTGGAAGAGGCGGAATGGGTTGCGGAGGATAATACATGATACGGGTTATTTTTAACATTCTTGCGGGAGCGGCCGGGCTCTATTCCCTGATCATCTTCGTACGGATCATGATCACCTGGTTTTCAGGCGGCGGCTACGGGAGAACCGGGGAAGTTTTGGCATCGATCACCGATCCCTATCTCAACTGGTTCCGCCGTTTCCCGATCCTCAGGACGGGTTTTCTCGACCTTTCCCCCATTGCCGGCATGGCTTTTCTCTCCCTGGCCCAGAACGTCTTCTCCGCCATTGCCGTTTACGGCAGGCTGAGCCTGGGAATAATACTTGCCATCGCCCTTTCCTCCCTCTGGTCGGCCCTTTCGTTTCTCCTGGGCTTCTTTACGGTGATCCTGGCGCTGAGGCTTGTCGCATTCCTGGCAAATCTCAATATCCGCCACCCCTTCTGGCAGGTGATCGACGGCATCTCCCAGCCGATCCTCTACAAAATCGCAGGAATTTTTTCGCCGGGCAGGATAGGCTCCTACCTGAGAAGGCTTCTCGTTTCCATCGCCTTCTTTCTGGCAATCTTAATCGGAGGCGGGATAGTGATCCGCATTGTTTTCAGGCTCCTCGTCCGTCTTCCCTTCTAGCAGCCCGGCAATGTTCCTCGGTTCCATCTCCCGGCCCATCGCTTCGATCCGGGGAGTCGGAAGTAAAACTGAGGCGATGCTGAAGAAGGCCGGCATTACAAGTGTTGCCGATCTCCTCCGCTACTATCCCCGGGACTGGGAAGACAGGAATCACTATGTTCCCCTGGCCCGTTTCGGAACGAATTCCAGGGTCTGTACCACCGTAACGGTTATCGATCAACAGTGGATCGGCTTCGGCAGGATGCGTATCCTCAAGCTGATCGTCAGGGACGAAACGTCTCAGGCGGCCCTGCTCTGCTTTAACCGGAATTTTCTGGAAAAAAAGTTTGTTCCCGGCAGCCGCTGGTTCATCAGCGGAAAATTCTATTACAAGTATGGTGAAATCCAGAGCAGCGCATTTGACTACGAAGCCCTGGACGGCAATGAGGGGAGAAGCAAAAGTTTCGGCAAAATTCTTCCGGTGTATCCCCTCAGCGGGGATCTGACGCAAAAAACGCTCCGCACACTGGTAGAGAAGGCGCTGGAACAGTTTGCAAACGAAGATGTGGAAGACGAGATCCCCCGCAGCATTACAGAGCGTGAAGGCTTCCTTTCAAAAAAAGATGCGATCCGCGCGATTCACTTCCCCCGCTCCATGGAAGAAAAAGAAAAAGCCCGCCGCAGCCTGATATACAACGAACTCTTTTACCTTGAAATAATGGTAGGAATGCGGAGCCTGGAGCGGAAAGGCGCTGCCGTGGATGTACGGCCCTCATCCGGTATGGGCGGAGCCCTTTCGGCCCTGCAGCGGCATCTGATCGAGAGGCTGCCATTTGAACTGACGGGCGGGCAGAGGGAAGCCATTGCGGAGATCAACGCCGACATGAACGGCCCCTACCCGATGGCCCGGCTTTTACAGGGGGATGTTGGTTCCGGCAAAACCCTTGTCGCCTTTCTTGCCTGCCTTAAAACCATAGAAGAGGGGGGACAGACGGCGCTCATGGCTCCCACGGAACTGCTGGCCCGGCAGCATGCGGAAAACGCGGCCCGGCTTCTGGAACCCCTGGGTGTACGGCCCGCCTTCCTCACGGGAAACGTGTCCTCCCAGGGCAGACGGGAACTTCTCAAGCGCCTTGCCGGCGGAGAGGTGGATCTGGCAGTGGGTACACACGCGCTTTTTTCCGCGGGTGTGGAGTACAGGGCCTTGAAGCTTGTCGTAGTGGATGAACAGCACCGTTTTGGGGTTACCCAGCGTTCGCAGATCATGGCAAAGGGATCCATGCCGAACCTCCTCATGATGAGCGCCACCCCGATACCCCGGAGCCTTGCCTTTACCGTGTTTGGCGACCTTGAAGTCTCCAGCATCCGGGACATGCCCCCCGGCCGGAAACCGGTAAAGACCCACCTGGCAAGCCAGTCCAGTGAAAAACGGGTCTACGATTTTGTCCGCCGGGAACTGGCCTCAGGCAGACAGGCATACTTTGTCTATCCCCTCATCGGGGATGATGAAAGCCCCGGGGAGAGCGGCCTTAAAAACGCCGTTTCCATGGCGGAAAGACTTGCCGCAGAGGTTTTCCCCGAATTTTCCACCGCCCTGCTCCATTCCAGGGTTGATGAAGAAGAGAAACGGCGCATCATGGAGAGCTTCCGCAAGGGGGAAATCAGAATACTCGTTGCCACCAGTGTGGTGGAAGTGGGTGTGGATGTACCCAACGCAAGCTGCATGGTAATTGAACACGCCGAACGCTTCGGACTTTCCGCCCTGCACCAGCTCCGCGGCAGGGTGGGCCGGGGCCCCGAACAGGCCTACTGTTTCCTCGTGTATTCGGAGCAGGAAAAACACGAAAAAGACGACCAGCTGAACTTCCGCGGCTCTCTTACCGAAGAGGGCAAACAGCGGCTCAAGGTGATGCTGGAAAATTCGGACGGCTTTGTTATTGCGGAAGAAGACCTGAAACTCCGCGGGCCGGGACAAATCGCCGGAATAGAACAGTCAGGCTACCTCAAACTGGGACTCGCCGATCCCGTGCGGGACATCAGGGAACTTATCAAAGCCCGTGAAGACGCCTTCGCCATCCTGCAGCAAGACCCCGGCCTCCTCCTCCCCGATCACCGGGTCATTTCCCGCCTCATGGAAGAGGCGTCCCCCTTTGCGGAAGTGAACCTGTAGCCCAAAGCCACAATACCCTGAAGGCGTTGATCCCATTTAAGCCGTTGTCCATCCGGAAGGCGGGGGCAAATCCGCAACAGCTTTGCAGGTATTACCGGCTTTACGGGTATTGCCGAAAACCTGCCGCTGTCGCCTTGAAAGAGAAGCCGCACTATGCTATGCTTGAACTATTGGGGGACGTGTATGACCGTAGCCGAAGCAATACAAGTATTGGAAGGGCAGTTTTTTTCCGGAGAGGAAAAGGCAAACATCGAAGTATCTTCCGCCTGCGGATCCGACCTGATGAGCGATGTCATGGCCTTTGTAAAAGACAGGGTGCTTCTCCTTACCGGTCTTGTAAACCCCCAGGTAATCAGGACTGCGGAATTGCTGGATATTCACTGTATCATCTTTGTCCGGGGCAAAAGCCCCAGCCGTGATATGATCGACATGGCGGAAGAATCGGACATCATTCTGGGGGGTACCAAACTCCCCATGTTCCTTGCCTGCGGCAAACTCTACGAAGCCGGACTCAAAACCGGCGGAACCAGGAAGATATAACCCGGTTCACGTAAGACAGACGCCGGATACTCGCTTTAATTCTTTCATTTGAAGCTTACTGATTTTTCTATGTAATTACGGTATATTACCGGACAATGGATACTCAAACCGTCTTAAAACCCTTTACCCCCCCCGCATCTGATGCTGGTTAGTCACATTCTTTAGAAAATACTGCTGTTCTCTATCGTTTTATAGCATATATACATCTTTCTTCCCGCGGAAAATCCCGAATCGTACGGCATCATGCCGCTTCTCCGTCCCGGCGCGCCCTGGCGGGATACACGGAGCATCCGTTATATGGCGCAGAAAGGTGGAGGACGAAGGCGGCCGTTACCTTGGATGAACACACGCGGCCCTGTCCGCCGTTGGCGGACATGTTTTATGCCAGAGGGGCTTGGGGAAGATCGGACGAGCGTCGTGT
>JAITES010000251.1 GCA_031281925.1 Treponema sp.
CCGCCTCCGACGGTAAAAGTGTAGCCCGGCTTGGCAAGATGAATGTTCCGCTTGCCGATCATGGTATTCTGATCTTCCACAAAGAGGGAGAGCATCAGGGGGCCTTCGGTTCTCTCAGGCGGCCTGTAGGTATTCTGATAGGGAGTACTCCGGGGTTTCCGGCTGGCAGCATAGTTCTCCATTGCCGAAGTATCTGAACCGGATGGACGGCCTGCGGCAGCGGAAGCCGGAGCTGCCGGGGCAGGGGAGGGTGAAGCCGCCTGGGCTATAACCCGTTTCGGCGAATCCTGAAGCCTGCGCGCAACAAGGAAAATAATAAGCCCCAGCGCCAGCAGGGCGCCAATCCCGAGTCCTACAAGAACCGGCATACTTAGGCCTGAACTTGCAGGCCTGCCGGAATCTTCCGCCACGCCTGAAGGCCGGGATTCTCCTCCGGAACGCGGCGGGATTTGAGCCTCTGAGGGACCGGTATCTCCGCCTGCAACAGGGGGCGGGCTTTCTCCGGTACTTTCCCGGGGCGCCGTCCCGGTCAGGCCAGAGTTTGCCTGACCGGAATCTGAAAACTGTTCTTCAAACCCGGTACCCGCCGCCGGGCCTGCGGAAGCCTGCTCCTCCCCGGCAGAGGCCGGTTGTCCGGATGCGGCACTCTGTTCCCGTAACGGCGGAGAACTCTGTCCCTCCGATGCCGGAGAGCCCTGCCCCTGTAACACCGGAGAACTTTGCCCCTGCGATGCCGGAGAACCCTGACTCCGGGAACCAGCGTCTGTCCCTGCGGAATCCCTGCCGCCTTGGGATGTCCCCGATCCCGAAGCAAGGGCCGCGGGAGGAGGAGCAGTCAGGGAGGACCCGTATTTTGCCAGGGCCTGAGGCACCTGCACATACACAAAACTATTTCCCCCTGTTTCAATCCGCCGCCCTGCATCGCTAATCCGGTCGGCCTGATTTTCTCCTCCATCGCTAACCAGAACCACTTTTTTGGGCCGCGGGGAAGGGAGGGACGATATATAGCTGTCCACAAAGCTTAAAGCTCCGGACAGATCGGCGGAAGATTCCAGGGGATACATCAAAAACATGCGCCCGATTATGGTTTCCAGGTCTCCCCGGCCTTCAACCAGACGGGATATTTCAAGCCGGGGTTTCCCGGCAATCGAAATAAGGTGAAACGTATCGCCAATCTTGAGATTTTCCTTCAAAAAAGGGCCGGAAAGATAGCCTGAAACCTCTTCATGCCAGGCGCTCATGCTGGAAGAAACATCCAAAAGCAGGATAAGGTCGGTTCCCTGCCGGGTTTGCCCGAAGGAACAAGGCAGATTCACCAAAAACAGGAATCCGGCGATCCCCAGGATCGCTTTACTTATTAACCGGGGTTTCATCCTTCCTCCTCCAGACGTATCTGTTATATGGGTACCGCAGATATTTCTTCTACCACATAGTGGACAGTTTCATTATTGGCGGAGAAATCAAATCCCTCCCCTACGGCCTTATTAAGCATAGTACTTCCAAAGGGAGAAAGATAGGAAATAACATTGTTTTCCGGATCGGATTCCCATGGCCCCAGAATGGAATATTCCTCACGGTCCTTCTTCTTTGTGCTGCGCAATACCACTTTGGTACCAAAAGATACCCGGCTGGTATTCACCGCAGCAGGATCGAAGATCTGGGCGCGGTCGATCTCGTCCTTGAGTTTTGCCACCGTGGAATTGAGAATTTCCTGCTTTTCCTTGGCGGCCTTGTACTCTGCATTTTCCCGGAGGTCTCCCAGGGACAGGGCAAAACCAATCTCCTTTGAGTTGGCCGGTACTTCCACCTCCATGATATGGGCAAGCTGCCTGTTCTTTTCTTCATATTTGGCGGCGGTAACCATGAGGCCCCTGGTAATGACCGTTTTTTCTTCATCTCCCAGGAATTTGAAATCGGGATGCTTGAGGAGAATCTGTTTTTTCAGCTCTATCTTGTCGGCAGGGTCGAGATCCTTTACATCCTGAATAAAGGTGAAGATACGCATGATCGTATCCCGGTCACCCTGATCGATAAAATCAATGAGCCTTTTGTCGGTAAAAAGAAGGCTGTAAACCTGCTTGTTAACCTTGCGGTTATCCGGAGTATCCCGGTGGTTTTCAATATCCCGGTAACTGATATCCAGAATGTGAATCAGGGTAATGAGCTGCTTTTCATAGCTTAAACAGGCCTTTTTGAACCAGGGAGTATCCGAGGCATTTTTAAAGAACCATACGGCGGTTTCCCGGACTTCGCTGCTCTCGCGGATATTTTCAAAGCTTGAAGATACCAGCGCGACAAGTTTATTTTCATAACCTCCGGCAAGCAGATCCTCAATGATGGAATTGGAGAGAATGTAGGGAAAAAGCTGAATATAGACATCCTCCCAGCCCGAAAGCAGTTTTACCTGTTTCAAAAACTCTTCCCTCAGCTTACCGTCTTTAATATTCTGGAAAAGTTCAGGTACATCCTCGATTTTTTCAAAGAGGGAAGCAAAATTGAGGCTAAGCCCGTTTGCCAGCATGGGGAATTTACCCGCCAGTTCCTTGATCAGGAGGCAGGAGGCAACTATGTTCTCGTTTACCTGTTTTATTGAAGAAGCGGAGGGGAGATATGAGGTAAAATAGTCAAACATCTCCTTAAAATACTCCGAATCCAGTTCCACATCCACCTGTGCAAGGTAAAGCCTCAGGGTCTGGGCCCTGTTAAAGAAATTCCGTTCCGCCTTGAATTCATTGTAGAGCTTTTCCTCAATACTGATCGGCCTGTCCCGTACGGTAAAGAGATCGATGTTATCGGGACTGACCCCGAAGTTGGGGTCCGATTTGAGAATATCCCGCGCCTTGGTAACCCAGGTAGTCCATTCCCCGGCGCTGAGAATCGAAGGCACAAGTTCGGCCTTGATCTTTTTTATATCGCAGGAGTTCCCAAAGCTTTTTATCACGGTTCTCAGGGCCCAGGCATGGTCCTCCTTGATTTTATCGTGGAGGACTTCTTTCTTTTTGGTCGCCTTGTACACCCAGATATGGTTTTTGGAAAGGGTCTGAAGGGAATTTACCGCCATGCGCAGAGACATGGGCGGGATGTGTTGGGGGCGTTTTTTTGCAAAATCGATAACAATGCCGTCCCCCTGTACGCTGGCAATCCTGCCTACGCCCCATGTCCTGTGGAAAACAAAATTCCCCTTGTCAAAGGCGATGTGTTTTTCAAAATCCGCAACCGCCTCATGAACCGGCCGCCAGTTCTGGGAAATATTGGAAATGCGGATGTATTCTTCAAGCTGGCTGTGGGATGCATATTTCTGCCTGAAACATTCCACCAGTTCCTTACGGGCCTGAACATCCCTTTCATCATACTGAAGGATGATCTTGAGGATATTTATGGCGGTTTCTATATCATCCTTTTTTCTGCAGACCTGGTACACATCCTGCAGGAGGAGAACCGCCTTGTCTTCGCTTATGTTTTTGGCTATCCGTTTTTCCACATGGAGGAAGAAGTCAATGTCATTGGAACAGTAACCGAGGAGTTTTTCCCAAATTTCCCGTACATTGGTGATCAGCGCCTTGTTAATATAGCGGTGAAGGGCTTTCTTGTAGTAGTCAATGGATTTTTCAATGTCGCCCTGTTTTTCGTAGTGTTCCGCCAGAGATTTGGCGATATCGGCTTCCTCATAATCAACCCTGACAAGCCTTTCCCAGATGCCGTATATCGCATCTTCCTTGCTTTCATTTTTATAACACTCTATCAGGGTACGGAGAGCGAATTTTGATTCACCGTAATCAAGAATCCGTTCACAAAGATAATCGACTATATTCCATTTGTGGTTATCCAGAAAGATCCCCACAAGGCTATTCATGTTTGAATCTTCAATAACATCATGAGAAATGGAGATCATCCCCGAAAGGTAGAGCGCTATGATACTGTTCTTTGAATGGGTAAGGTGTTCATCACAGAGTCCCTTTAATTCCATGTCCAGCCTGAGATCCTGACCGTCCCGGATTATTCTGGCATCCCGGGCTTCCTTAAGAATCTTATCCAGTTCCTTGAACTGATTGGCAGAATAATTACTCAGGGTCGCCCTGGTCCATTTTTCCTCGTTCAGCATTTCCTGGACGTTTTTGAGGAAAGTAACCTTTTCATCAACAGGTGCTTTTTCATCAAAAGCTTCAGACATCATGTACTCCTAAATGTTTTACTCTTACCGCACATACTGGTCAAAGATCGCCTTGTCGATAAGCTTCAGCTTGAGCCTGGTATCTTCGACCAGGTTTGAATAGGCCTGAATATTCTCGCAATAGTCTATCAACCAGAAATACCGGTTAATAAGCCGTGGCTTGAAAAGCGCACTTACCGAGGGATTTGACCGGATATCATTTTCCAGAGAAAAGATCGACTGCTTGAGCCGTCCCAGTTCCACCGGTCTGAGTTCCCGTTTAACCGAAAAGACCCCCATAAGCGATCCGTAAACCGGTATCCATTCGGCCAATTCAGGCCCCCTATAGCCCAGGGCCGCCACATGATCGCGCAGCCTTACTATCACCTCCGACTCCATGTCCCGAAGATCCACCTTCTGGGCATCCAGGAAAAAAGCTTCCCGAAACAGAGCCTTTGCCACCCTGTTTTCCATCAGAAGGGCATTTACATCGGCCAGTTCCGCCAGGGCTTCCCCGTCTTCCCTTGAGAGCTTGACCGACTGTTCCAGACATTTCAGGGCCTCTTCATAGTTGCCGACACCCTTATAACATCTGCCTATCTGAAGCATTAGGCCCGGATCAAGCCGGCTTGTCCTGTCTCCCAGTGTTTCTTCAAAATACCGAAGCGCACTGTTAAAAACATAATGCTTCACCGCGTACTGGCAGGAATCATAGGCTTCCCCCACACGGTCAAGAAAACTGTACCATGCCTTCCACTGGGACATGATATAGCCGGCCTTGTCATAGGGTTCCCGGAATTGATCGATACTGCCCATACGATCCAGCCACCACTTGACACACATGAGGCTGTACTTTACTTCCGGATTCCCAAAATCCTGTCTGAGAGCTTCCTCCAAATGTTTTCTGGCGGAAACTGCGTCAGCTTCTTTCAGATCCGTATAGGCTTGTTGAAGAAGCCTCTCTACACCTGTTTCCGCGTTCATACCTTGCATTGTTTAAAACAATTTGATAAAAAGTATATCTTTTGCATTAGACCATTTTTACCGGTTTTTTGCAAGAGGCCGGATCGGAGCCTCCCGGAGTTTCCCCCAGCCTTTACAAGGACCCCTCCGACGCTTAGTATAAAAGTATGCTTCCCTCTTTTCCTGTACCTTCCGCACTGGTGGCGCCCTCGATTCTTTCCGCGGATTTCTCTTCTTTTGCGGAGGGGGCTGCGGAAATTGCCGCTTCCGGCGCGGATTGGCTGCATCTGGATGTAATGGACGGGCACTTTGTCCCCAATTTGACCTTCGGTCCCAAACTTGTACGCGATCTGCGGCAGAAATGCAGTCTCTATTTCGATGTTCACCTGATGATCGAGAAGCCGGCCCGGCTTGCGGCGGAATTTGCCTCCGCGGGAGCGGACAGCATTACCTTTCATTACGAGGCGGAGCTTCATTCCCAGAGGCTTCTTGGGTCTATCCGGGAGATGGGAAAACATGCGGGGATAAGCATAGTCCCTTCCACTCCGGTTTCCATGCTGGAATTTCTCCTGCCCTACCTGGATCAGGTACTGGTGATGACGGTAAACCCCGGTTTTGGGGGACAGGAGCTAATTCCCGAATGTCTTGACAAGGTAAAATGCCTTGCACAGATCCGCAGAGAGAAGGGTTTCTCTTTCCTTATCTCGGTAGACGGCGGCATAAACGAGAAAACAGCCCTTCCGGCCCGGCAGGCAGGGGCGGATGTGCTTGTTTCCGGTTCATCCTTCTTCTCAAGCAAAGACAAAGCCGCCTATATACGCTCTCTCCGTGCTGGAGTACTTTGAGCAAAATGCCGAAAAGAAATAAGGATGAGGCGCTTTCATAATATCAATTTTGAAGCGGCAGCCTTAAATTTAAGGGGGAAATCGGGCTTTAGACCGAATTCCCATTTCAGAGAGGAGTCAGGGCGGATGCCGGGAAAAATATCAACTTTTACAGTTCCCTCCGGTTCGGTACGGCGTGTTTCCATAGTGTTTTTCTGTATTTTTTTGCTTGCTGCCGGAAGGGGCCATGCCCAAACAGAAACCGTTCTCCAGCGGGGGCTTAGGCTCTACGGCGAAGGCCGCTATCAGGAGGCTCTTCAAAACCTGAGACCCTATTATGAGGAACAGAAGGATCCCGCGGTACAGGCGGAAGTCCTCTACTGGATTTCCCTTGCGGAACTGGGGGCGGCGGACTATGAAAGGGCTTTTCAGGATATGGAAGCCCTGGAAAAACGCGGCGGGACACGGGCCGCGGAAATTCCCTATCACAAGGGCAGGGTCTGTTACTATCTGGGCCGTTATGATGAGGGGATAAGTCTTTTGAGCGCCTTTGCGGAGAATTTAAGCGATTCCGGGGATCCCAGGAAGAGCGCCGCCCTCTATTGGATAGGAGAATCCCTCTATTCCATGGGCCAGATGGAAAAAGCAAAGGATATATTTAGCACTATCACGGAAAACTATCCTTCAAGCGCAAAGTTCGAGGCCGCCTCCTACCGGATCGCCCTGATAAACCAGAAGAAGATCGAGACTGAACTCCTGGCTCTGCTCAAGTGGAGCCACGAAGAATCTCTTAAAACCATTGAAGAATACCAGCGCCGGGAACGGGCCTATGATCAGGCGATCATAGCCTATCAGAAACGTATCGCCGAAATGCTCAGGGAATCCCCTTCTTCCGGCGCCGAGGACGCCCGGTACCGTCAGCAGCCTTCCCAGGCGCAGGATCGCGGTCCGGAAACCGGCACGGTTCCTTCCACTTCCCTTCCCGGAGTTTCCCCGCCTTCTCCGGGAGGAGGAGACAGAAACACGCGCCTGGACAACATTAAAAGCCAGGCGCTGGAATTACAGAATCAGCTGGAAAAAAGCCTGGGTATAGACTCAGGAGATCTATGATGAAGGGCTTTTTGTTTTCCCTCTGCTGCCTGTTTCTCTTTCTTCCTGCCCTTTCCCTGAAGGCCGTAGATTTTTCCGAAGGGCTTATACGGCTCACCCTCCACGAAGAGGAAGGCCGTTTTTCCCTGTATTACCTTAACGATCCGGCACGGTCACTCTATGAACCGCTTTTTTCCGCCAAAGATCCGCGGACGACTTTTCTGGCTCTTCGTGTTAATAATAAGGTCTACCGTCTTGGTGAATCCAGCGCCTTTCGTTTCCGGATAGAAGCCGGGAGAAATCCTTCCCTGATCTTTGAATCCTCTTTTTTAAGAGTCATTGAAGAATTCAGTTTTATAAAAACTGCCGGTTCTTCCCGGACAAATGGTGTAAAAGTCAGCATCACGGTAGAAAATTTGGACGGCAAGCAGGCTTCTGTCGGTGCACGGCTTCTTGTCGATACCATGCTGGGAGAGGGGAGGGGAGGAACGCCCTTTGTTACAGCGAAGGGAAAGATGAGCGGAGAAACTGCTTATGATGCAAATTCAACGGAAGGCTGGTGGCTATCCGGAAACAGTAATAATCTTTCCCTTATGGGAAGTATATCCGAAGGAGTAAATACCCCCGCTGAGTTGATCATCTTTTCCAACTGGAAGAGACTCAGCGACGCTTCCTGGAAGATCAATTACTCATCCGGGAGAAATTTTCACTATATACCCTTTTCCATCGGAGATTCCGCGGTGTGCTACTATTTTGCTCAGAAGACTCTGAACAAGGGGGAAACTCAAACCTGGGAACTTCTGCTTGCATTGGGAGATGAACAGGGTTTTGCCGCCGTTTCCGCGGATCCGGGGGAAACCGGCGCCGTTTCCGATAATACTCCGGATCGCTCTTCCATGCAGGAGGATCTGGAGACGCTCCGGGAACTCCTGAGGAAACTCGATGAATATATGTCTCCGCTTTCCGGCGCCTCGGACGAAGAAATTGCCGCTCTGGAATTGTCCATAAGCCGCCTGAGGGATCGGTACAACAAACGGTAAGCCCATGAGACTGGAACCCGTTCTGGAAAAGGCAATCCGCTTCATCAGGCAGGGCGGCTACGACAGGGCAATCCGCATTCTTGAGCCCGAGGCCAGCCGTTACCGGGGTTCGTATCTCTATTACTATCTTCTGGCGGTAGCCTATCTCAATATCCGGGATTTTAAGAATGCCAAATTTTATTTTGAATATGCCCTGAAATCCAAACAGAAAGATACCCGCGACGCGTCCCGGGATCCGGGAATCCTTCTGGGTTTTGCGGCACTCTATCTTCACCGGGGGGATACAGCCGCCGCGGTGGATTATTATCTTGAAATTCTCGACGATGATAAAAACAACAAGATCGCGGAAAAGGCTTTAAGGCTTATAAAAAAGTATTCATCCGGCAAACGTCTCTCGGACTGGATGAATTCCACGGGCTTCAGGAAGATCTTTCCCCAGGTTCCAAAGATCCCCCTCACCTGGAACAGGGTTCTTATACCCGCGCTTATTGGGGTTCTGTGTATATCCGCGGGGGTAATGGGGGTTCTTGTATGGCGGGAGGTCATTCCGGCTCCCTGGAACCGGGTTTCCGAACGGGACATAGGAGGCGCTGCTCTGGACAGGGAGGAAAAGGCAAATCCCGTACAGACAGGCGGCGTCTACCGTTACATCCTTACAAGAGACCAGGTGCTGGATGAGTACAGCCGGGCTCTTTCCCTCTTTTCCGAATTCCGGGACGAACAGGCCAGAGTCCGGATCAACCGTCTCCTTGAATCCAACGCCTCAGATCCGGTAAAGAACAAGGCCCGTATCCTTGCCTCCTTTATGGAGAAACCGGGTTTTGACAGTTTCAGGCGCAGCGACAATTTCAGCTACTCCGAAGTGATGAAGGATCCCCTACTTTACCGGGACTGCAGTGTCATCTGGCGGGGCATGGCTACCAATGTCAGGGCCGAGGAAGGTTCTTTTGACTTTCTTGTCGGCTATGACAAAAAAACAAATCTTGAAGGAATTGTAGCGGTCAAGTTTCCCGGCGCTGTCAAGGTCAATAGCGAAGAAGCCCTGGAATTGCTGGGCCGCATTGTTCCTGTTTCAAGCCCTGCCGGTCTTACTATAGCCATTGAAGGCATATCAATTCACCAGAATGTAACGGGCCGTCCATGAAGGCTGTAATCCAGCGGGTTCTTGAGGCCTCGGTTTCCTCGGAAGGAAGAATCTCGGGCCGGATAGACCGCGGACTCCTCGTATACCTTGGAGTGGGCCGTTCCGATACCGAAGAAGACGTCCTCTGGATGGCTGAAAAAACCGTCAATCTGCGGATCTTTAACGATGAAAAAGGGGTAATGAACCTTTCGATACGGGATCTCTTTGAAACCGAAACAGGAACCGGCAACAAACCGAATACGCATACCGATGGTATTTATAATACCGTTGTTCATTCAGACCTGGGCATCCTTGCGGTGAGCCAATTCACCCTCCTTGCCGATGCCCGAAAGGGACGGCGGCCCTACTATGGGGAAGCGGCAGACCCGGAAATGGCAAACAAACTCTATGAATTCTTTATAACGCAGATCCGTAAACAGGGTATCCCATGCGAGTCGGGGGTTTTCAGGACTCACATGGCGGTAACATATACCAACGATGGTCCGGTTACTATTTTGCTGGATTCCCGTTCCTAGTTATGGTAGAGTAAGGGTAATGAAAGGCTTTATCATAAGCGCGACACGATCGATGCGGAGTTATGCCTCCAGGGTAGTGGAGAGTTTTCTTAAATATCCTGAATTTTCCGGGTTGAAAGAAGAAATAAATGGTGTCGATCTGCTCAGGGCAGACCGTTTTGCCGACGGAGAGATGGAGGTAGTGGTAAACACTTCCATTCGGGGCAGGGATGTAGTGCTCTTTACCAGCTCCGCCAGGAATGAAGCGGGAATATCGGTGGAAGAGGCAAAGATTGAACTCTACCACGCGGTAGATGCCCTGAAGCGTTCCCAGGCAGGCAGGATCATTGTATTTGAACCTTTCATTTCCTGTTCCCGTTCGGACAGAACCAACCGCCGCAGTTCCGTGGGGCTCTGGGTTCACTTTCAGACCCTGGTGAATCTGGGCATGGATCATGTCGTTACCTTTCAGCTTCATTCGGACAAATCCAAATCAATAGTTGATCCAACCCGTTACATCATCGAGGATATTCCCGCGCTCAACCTCCTCAAGCGCTACCTGTGCGATGCGTACATACAGGATCTTTCAAGCCTGGAGCAGATTGTAAGGCCCAACTGGGCATTCTGTTCCGTGGATGCCGGAGGGGAAAAACTGGCCAGGGATTTTGCCAATTCCTTTGGAGCAAGCCTGGTTGTGGCCCATAAACAGCGGGATTATTCCCATGCCAATACCATAGAGTCCATCAACATCCTCTCCGCCGAACCCCTTGAATCCAGGACACTCTGGATTGTAGACGATATGATCGATACGGCAGCCTCCGCGGAAAGCCTTATCCGGGCTTTGGCGCCCCATAAACCCGCGGAAATCAACCTGATTGCCGTGCATGCCATCTTTTCGGAGCCCGCGGTGGAGAGGCTCAACGCGCTTTCCGCGGAAGGGCTCCTTAAACGGGTTATTGTCACCGATACGATCTGCGCTTCCCATTTCTCCCGGCCCGAGGTACCCAATATGGTGCTGGTTCCTTCTGCGGGCCTCAGCGCCATGGTGATCCGCGCTATCATCACGGAGGCCTCCATGAGCAAGCTTCTGCGGCCTTTCAATGCGGAAATCTATCTCAAATCTCCCAGCCTTTTCAATTCCTGAAAAAAATGGTAAAATTTCTCTGGTTTTATTGAAGTAATTCACAGCAGAATGCCCTATATTCAGTGTCTGTAAAACAGAAAACACACAGGGAGGGAAAGGTGGCAAAGATGGCTGAAAGTGAAAAATCCAGGACTATAGCGCCGGTCAGTGGAGAAGAAAAGGCAAAGGTACTGGAAGCAGCCCGTCTGCAGATCGAAAAGCAGTTCGGAGCCGGCGCAATTATGAAGCTGGGAGATCATTCCAATGCGACGGGCATTGAAACGGTTCCTTCCGGCTCGATACTTCTCGACGAGGCACTGGGAATCGGAGGTTATCCGCGGGGACGTATCATCGAAATTTATGGTCCTGAGTCTTCCGGTAAAACAACACTGGCCCTTCATGCCATTGCGGAAGCCCAAAAACTCGGCGGAACGGCGGCGTTTGTGGATGCCGAACATGCCCTGGATCCGGTTTATGCGAAAAACCTGGGGGTTAACATAGACGAACTCTGGGTTTCCCAGCCGGATACCGGGGAACAGGCCCTGGAGATAACCGAAAGCCTGATCCGTTCGGGGGCCGTGGACATCATCGTGGTGGACTCTGTTGCCGCTTTGACCCCCCAGGCGGAAATTGAAGGGGACATGGGGGATGCCCACATGGGTCTCCAGGCCCGGCTCATGAGTCAGGCTCTGCGGAAGCTTACCGCCATCATAGGCCGTTCACGAACAATTCTCATCTTTATCAACCAGATCCGCATGAAGATCGGTGTCATGTTCGGGAACCCTGAAACAACCACCGGCGGCAACGCTCTCAAATTTTATTCGTCGGTACGCCTGGAAGTTCGAAAGATCGAGACCATTGAAGCGGGGAAAGACGAGGATGCCATCGGGAACCGTGTACGGGTAAAGGTGGTAAAAAACAAGGTTGCTCCTCCCTTCAGAAAGGCGGAACTGGAGATCATGTTCGGCAAGGGTGTTTCCGCCATCGGGAGCCTCCTTGATGCGGCTGTAAAATACGAAATCATCGACAAAAAGGGCGCCTGGTATGCATACGGGGAAGAAAAGATAGGGCAGGGCAGGGAGAATGTCCGTGAATACCTGGAAACTAACCCTGATTTTGCCAAAGAGGTGGAAATAAAACTGCGCAAGATCATTTTCCCGGGCCGGGAATTCCCTTCTCCGGGAAGCACGGAAAAGAAGGCGACCGCAAAGCCCGCTGTTTTAGAGACTTCGGAGAGCGAAGCCCCAAAACCGGCTGCCGCCGAAAAAGAAGACCCCGGTATGCCGGAACCTTCGCGGGTTTCCGGCCCCGCGTCTCCCAGACCGGCCCCGGCAGGCCCCGCTGCCAGGCCTGCGGAAGGCGCTCCTCTCCACCGGGGCCCGGGAAGGCCTCCTTCCGCCGCAAAACCCGTTCCTTCCGCGCCTGCCGCAGAACCGCGGGGGCCGGGCAGACCGAGGAAAGTCCAGGAGACTGGGGCCGGCGACGACGGGCTCTTTTAGGAAACCGGACTGACAGATGGGAACTTCGGCAGCTCAGGAAAATGCAGATACTCAATGGAACGGCCACCGTTTCCGCCTCAAGGACTTTGAAGGCCCCCTGGATCTGCTTCTCTTTCTGATAAAGAAAAACGAGATAAACATTTACGATATTCCCATTGCCCAGATTACCGAACAGTTTCTCGAATACCTCAGCTATGCTACGGAACTCGACCTTGACGAGGTGTCGGAATTCCAGGCCATGGCCGCCGCGCTCCTCTATATCAAAAGCCGGACCCTGCTTCCCTCCGGGCTCGATCCCTCCGATGACATTGAGGATCCCCGGCAGGAACTGGTTGAACGGCTTATCGAGTATCAGCGCTATAAAAAGCTTTCCGAACTGATGGAAGAGAAAGAAAGGGAAACCGAATGGATCGTTGAACGCAATAAGCTTCAGCGGACTCTGCCTTTCAATGATGATGAACTGTGGGAACAGGTAGACGTTCTGGATCTCCTCAATGTCTTTGCGGCGCTCATGTCAAAGCTCCCCGGAGAGCGAATCATGGATCTCTATGAAGAAGTTTCGGTAAACGAAAAAATAACGCTTCTTTCGGAACTCCTGGAAAACCGGGGAGAATGCCGTTTTACCGATCTTGTGGTCAGACAGGGCTCGGTGATGGATATTATCTGCGCCTTTCTTGCGATTCTTGAGGCGGTAAAGATCCGGATGGTGATCATATTTCAGAACCGCATGTTTGGTGATATACTTATCAGACCGGGTGTGCAGTGAAAATCGTTTCAAGAAGGGTACCCGGTTCAATTTTTAGCTTGGCCTCAAAGGGATAGAAGTGAGCGAACAATTACAAAAAGAAACCGCATTGGTAGAGGCGATTCTCTTTCTTGAAACCGATCCTATAGATGAAGCTTCCATCAGCCGAAATTCCGGCCTTGCAAAAGAGGTGGTCAAGGAGTGTATTGAACTGCTGGATGCCCGTTATGCCCGGGGGGAATCGGGGCTGGAACTCAGTTATATCGGCGGGGGGGTCATGATATCTCCCAAGAAAGAATACTGGGACAGTCTCAAGGAACGTTACGGGAAACGGAACGAAAGCCGGCTCTCTCGGGCCGCCATGGAGACCCTTTCAATAATTGCCTATTCCCAGCCCATTACCCGGACGGAAATTGAAGCAATCCGGGGAGTTTCGGCAGATAACATGATACATCTGCTTATAGAGCGGAAACTGATCAGGGAAGTGGGCAAGAAAGATGTGCCCGGCAAGCCTGTTCAGTACGGAACAACAAAAGAATTTTTAAAGCTTTTTCATCTCGGCAGTATTGCGGATCTACCCAAACTGAGTGATCGGGAGAAGGATCGGTTTGAACTTGTCGGGGAAGCCTAATCCTCAATCGAGCCTCCGGCTCCAGGTGTACCTTGCCCATGCAGGTGTAGCCAGCAGGCGTTCCTCGGAGGCAATTATTCTTGCCGGAAGGGTAAGTGTTAACGGAGAAACTGTTACGGTACTGGGGGAAAAGGTAGATCCTTCCAGGGATCAGGTACTGCTGGACGGCCGGCCTCTGGCACTTGAAAAACGCCGTTTTTATCTGGTTCTTAATAAGCCTCCCGGCTATATATGCAGTTCCTTTGATCCCCAGAACCGTCCTTTGGCGCTGGATCTCTTGCCCGGGGATATTGGAGAACGGCTTTTCAGTGTGGGCCGCCTGGATTTTCGTTCTTCCGGGCTTATCATCTTTACCAATGACGGAGATTTTACCGCCCGTGTGTCCCATCCTTCGGCGGAGATAGAAAAGGAATACCTGGTGGAGGCTTCCGGTTCCATACCCGATGAGGCGCTTGAAGCGTTTTCAAAGGGGATTGAAGTGGAAGGAATTTTTTACAAGGCCCTGGAAGTTGAAAGGACAAGCTGGAGAAGCCTGCGTATTGTCCTTATTGAGGGGAAAAACCGGGAGATACGGCGGGTTTTTTCCCATTTTCATCTGCATCCGGAAAAGCTCTGCCGTATACGCATAGGGCCGGTGCTGCTGGCAGATCTTGCCGAAGGTTTTTCCCGGCCTCTCACGGAAAAGGAATTGAAAGAATTGGGGAAAGGGGCTGCGGTATGGTAATAGCGATTGACGGGCCTGCCGGTTCCGGGAAAAGCAGCATCGCCAAAATGCTTGCCCAAAGGCTGCGTATTCCTCCCAAAAACGAAGCCTTTACCTATATCAACTCCGGCAATCTCTACCGGGCCATAACCCTGGGCTGCATACGCCGGGGCATAAAAATCGAAGATGCCGAAGCCGTGGTGGCCTATGCCGGCGAAGCGAAAATTGAATACCGGGACGGGGAACTCCTGCTGGACGGGGAAAATGTAGAATCCCTGCTTCACAGTGACGAAGTAGACGCCCTGGTATCGCCGCTTTCTGCCATTGTACCGGTGAGGCATGTGGTAAATGACATCATCCGGCGCCTTGCCGCAGGATTCAATGCGGTGGTGGAGGGGAGG
>JAITES010000274.1 GCA_031281925.1 Treponema sp.
CTTTCAAATGATATTACTGAAATATTAAAATCTATTTATGAAAAAACGGGTATAACCATTAAAAATATTCCGGAATCTGAATGGGAAATCAACAACGGTCTTTCGCAGGATGTTAAAGATTTAATGAAAAAACGTAAAGTAAAATATTCAATGACTACCTGGATTGATCATAATGAATTACAATTGGTAATAAATAATAAGGTTGATAATAAGTATTATATTTTTAGTGGTGAAACATTTAATGGACATTTTTTTTCACGTAATCAAATGGAATCTTATTTTCAGCAATATTTTAAAAAGATAAACAGGGAGTAAAATATGAGAGAACGTTTTCAAAGATGACTGATAAGAAGAATTTCATCTGTTTATGGTATTGGTGGAGATTATCAAGATATAGAAAGTAAACAGAAATTGCTTAAAATCGACTATCCACCACCAAAGGTGGTGGCTTTACGCCGATTTTATGACTACGCCACCGCAATTTCTTCAAGAAAAAGGCTACAAGCATAGCCGCCAGAACATGACCACCGCCATAGGCGGTGTATTTTTAAGTTTTATTAAATGGTTCAAAATGATATTGGTATCAATGAGTACGACCATACCGCTCATCCCGGTAATCAGCCAATTCTTTCCGGTAGTCGAAATCAGCGGGGAGTATCCCCTTATAGTTCATAAATGTCAGAAACCCGGCTTTGCGTTTGTCAGGAGTTTGCTCCATCGCTTCATCATCATAGTTCCTGCCGGGTTTTGCGGGATGGAGAAAGGCGACGACCACTTCATACGGTTCATGTATGAAAGAAAGTGAACTGGTATCTATTTTGACGGTATCGCCGCCGTTATAGAGCCCTTTTACCGCGACCATAGCCTCCCCTAAATAATATCTTTTTTTCTAAACCCAAATATAGACCGCTTTGCCTGATTTTGCAAGGACCGTTGCGGCATGTTGTCAGTCAGGTTTTTTGGGGTAGAATTGGGAGTTAGAGCGCAGGGGCGAAGAAGGCGCAGAAGGTTTTATGAGAAAAATTGTTTTCTCCACTCCTATATGGGGATCATTTCCCGCTCATAAGGCGTCCGCATAGCTGCCGGACATATCTTACCCATTCGTCGCCGTGAGCGCCGGTAAGGCGTTGATTAACCACATCAACCGTCAAATCCATTTCTTCAAGAGGATAGACGCCCAAAAGCACTTCGTCGGTTTCGCCTGAGAGGACTATGGGTCTGCTGATTGTGTCGCGGTCGTTCCAGATGATCTCCACGGGATCGGCGACGGCGCAGATTTCATGTTTACCTCCGGCAAGCGTAACGGCGCCTGTTTTTTCAATATCCAGGCCCAGTCTAAGGCGGAGCTTTTCCGGTATAACGAGCGGAGTAGCGCCTGTGTCCACTACCGCTTCAACCTCAACTTTACGGATCTGTGATTCTTTGAGAAGCCCGCGTTTTGCCATTCCCTGGTCGATAGTATTCACCAGCGTAAGTTTTGCCCTGGTTTCACCCATAATGTAGACATATTATAGACAGCTTTGCCTGATTTTGGCAAGAACTGTTGCGCCCCATTGACCAAACGCCTCTTCAATCCTATAATGCAGTACTAATTATTGAGGAGGCTACATGAGCGCCAGAATAAGGCTCAAGAAGTTTGGAACCAAGAAACGCCCCTATTACCGCATTGTGGTTATGGAAAAGCGGGACGCCCGGGATGGCAAAACTATCGAAGAGTTAGGCTACTATCATCCTATCGAAGCTGAAGACAAGCAGATTCTCTTTGATGAAACAAAGGCCAGGGTATGGCTTGAAAAAGGCGCTACCGTCACCGATACGGTACGCCGGATCTTCAATAAAAAAAATATCTCCCTGTAGACAGTAACGGAGAGACAAATGGAAAAAGATCTGGTTGAATATATCGTCAAGACTCTGGTCGATGACCCTACCCAGGTACAGCTCAGCGTGGTGGAGGGGGAAAAGTCCACCATCCTGGAGCTGAAGGTAGCGGAAAACGACATCGGTAAGGTAATCGGCAAGCACGGACGGATTGCAAAGGCTATCCGCACGGTACTGCAGGCCGCCACCGCAAAGACCGGGAAACATACGGTTCTTGAGATTTTAGACTGAAAATTTTTTGCTTGAACGATTTGTTGCCGGTATTACCGGTCAGCCTTTTGGACTTAAGGGTTTTGTAAAAGTTAGATCTCTTTCCGGCGAAATCGAACACCTTCTAACGCTAAAAACAGTGTGTCTCAGGCAGGGAGAAAAGGAACGGGTATTTACCGTGGAGGAAACCGGCCTTGCCCTGCCCGCGGTGCTGATGAAATTTGCCGGTATAGAGAGTCCCGAGGCGGCCAGAGCCCTTTCCGGTGCGGAACTCCTTGTGGAACGGGGGCAGGCGGCTCCCCTGCGTGAGGGGGAATTCTACATCGAAGATCTCAAGGGTCTTGAGGTGACGGACGGCTCGGGAGAGCGACTGGGCAGCGTTAGAGATGTGATGGAAGGGGGCGGCGGCTTCCTTGTGGAACTGGAAATGCCCTCAGGCGAGTGCAGGCTGATACCCTTCCGGAACGAGTTTTTTGGTGAAATAGATCTGCAAAAAAGGAGTGCCCTTCTCCATGCCCGCTGGATTCTGGAATGAAGTACACGGTTCTGACGATTTTCCCGGAGATTACCGATGCGTATTTTTCCGCTTCGATCATGGCCAGGGCGGTAAAGGCCGGTTTTGTAGAGTACCGTTCAATCAACATCCGGGATTTTGCCTTTGATAAGCACAAAAAAACTGATGATGCGCCTTACGGGGGCGGCGCGGGCATGCTCATGCTTGCGGAACCTTTGGGGCTTGCCCTGGAGGCCGCCGGTGTCTCAAAAAAAACCTGTCCGGAAACAGGGCCGCAATCCCCTGTCCGGGATCTTCCGGGCAAAAAAGTAATCTATCTTTCCCCTTCGGGCCGGCCTTTTACCCAAAACATGGCGGAGGAACTGGTTCAGAATGAGGAGTTGATCCTGATCTGCGGCCGTTACGAGGGCATTGATCAGCGGATCATCGATCTTTATGTGGATGAAGAAGTTTCCATCGGGGATTATGTCCTCTCTTCCGGGGAAGCGGCGGCCCTGGTTTTGATTGACTCAACCTACCGCCTGCTTGACCGGGTGATCAATGCCGAATCCCTCAGGGAGGAGAGTTTCGCAGGCGGGCTTTTGGAGTATCCCCAGTATACACGCCCCGAAGTTTATGATACACTAAAAGTTCCCGAGGTGCTTCTTTCGGGGTACCATGAAAATATCCGGCGCTGGCGGCTTCAAAAGCGTCTGGAAAAAACCTTCGTCCTGAGGCAGGAGCTTATCCGCCGGGGAGAGGAAGCGGGGCTTTTTGATACTGAAACGCTTAAGATGATAGAGGAGATGCGGAAAAATTATGAACGAGATCAGGGCAATTGAAGAATCCCAGATGAAGAAAGACCCCCTCACCTTTAAGGTTGGGGATATGGTAAAAGTCCATTTCAGGATTATTGAAGGCAAGACCGAACGAATCCAGATCTACGAAGGCCTGGTAATAGCGTTTAAGAATTCCAGGGTTGGAAAAAGCTTTACGGTAAGAAAAAATTCCTATGGCGTGGGCGTTGAACGGGTATTCCCCCTCCACTCCCCCCGGATTGCCCAGGTTGAACTTGTCCGCCCCGGAAAGGTGCGCAGGGCCAAGCTCTACTATATCCGGAGCAAGATCGGCAAGGCAGCCAAGATCAAGGAACTTATCGTCTCCAAAAAGACCGATCAGAAGAGTAAACCCGCGGTTCAGAGTTAAGGGGCCGGGGTTGGGCGGGTGAAGGTCTCAAAGACTGACAGTATCCCTCCTCAAAAGCTCAAAACCCCTGTAAGTTCCGGCAAGACGGACGGGGAAACCCGTCCGGCGGAAGCGCTTTCCCCTCTTTCCCGCCGGGAATTGAAGGTTTCATCTCTTCCGGGAACAGCCTCCTTCCTGCAGCCAAAAAACAGCCTTGAATCCTCTGTCCTTAAATATTCCCGTTTTTTCTCCCTGCCCCTCAATAAAAGCTTTCTCAGGACTCTCCGGGTCATGATCCTGCAGGCGGAGACTGAAAAAGAAGGGCTTCCGGGAAAATTACCCGAACAGGCGGCCCGGAAAGAGGCGGCCATGGCCTCCGGCGCCGCTGCCGCGGCGGACAAGGGCCTCCTTCTGAGCGGAGAGGCCTTGAGGCGCTATGCCGCCGCGATTGAAGGCGGGGCTCCGGATGAAACCCGGCAAGAGAGGCAGGACAGCCAACAGGAGGGCCGGGGCGGCCACGGAGGCGGAACTTTTTCGGAAAATTCCGAAAATTCTCCGAATTCTCATAATTCCGGCGGGGAAGGCTCACCGGGGGGATGGAAAGGGCAAAAGAAAAGGGAATTTTCGCCTGAGGAAGCCTCAAAACCCGGAGAACTCAAGGCCCGGCTCGCTCTTTCCCCCGACGAATCTCCGGCAGGCCTCCTCAACCGGGTAAAGGGCCGCTATAGCGGGAAACGCTGGATCGTCCTCCCCTTCAGCGTGGAAGAGTTTCAGGTTTCCCTTCGCATACTTCTCAACGAAGAGCAGCGGGGGAACGAGGCGGATTACTTTACCCTGGATATTGCCGAAAAAGAGAGGCGGCGCATATTTTTCTGTGAGCGGAAAGGGGAGAGTTTCAGTCTAAAGGTCTATGTACAACCTCCGGAAAGAAAGGCGGCCCTCCAGTCTCTTGAAACAAAGCTCTCAAGGCTTCTGGATCTGGACAAAAACCAGGTTACGGTACTCAATGATGAAGAAAATTCGGTCTTTATAAAGGAACTTGAAGAAAAAACCAGTTCTGCCGCCTTGCCTTCCATAAATGAGGAGGTGTAACATAGATAGTAAGAGAAGGATTTCTACCGCACTGGCTTACGATCCGGCAGATCTTGCTCCGCGTGTAATTGCGTCGGGGCAGGGCGCCGAAGCAGAGCGGATAATTGCCATCGCAGAGGAAGCAGGCATCCGGATAGTGGAAGACGCCGCCCTGGCAAGCCTATTGAACTCAGTTCCTCCGGGGGAAATAATCCCCGAATGGTGCTGGGAAACGGTGGCAAAAATACTGTCCTTCGTACTTGCAGGGGAACACGGATGAAAAAAATATCGGTTAGCACACTGCAGCCCGGCATGAAATTTACCGAGCCGGTTTACATTGAAGGGAATAATCTCCTTGTGCCTGCAAGTGTAGAAGTACGGAAAAAGGATATCGAAAGACTCCATTCCTGGGGTATCGATGTTGTTCAGACTGAAGGAGACATAATAGCCTCATCCAGGTCAAAGGGACTTGGCGCTTCTCCTCCCCCGGCCCCCCGGCCTCAGGAGAGTGAAGCGGAAAAGAAGGCGCTTTCTCCCGAAGAGAAAAGTCTCCCGGAAGAACAGGCCCCGAACCCCGGCGCCGCAAGCCAAAAGAAAAAGCCCGGCGCCCTTTCCTTAACGGATGTCCAGAAAAACAAGGGGGCTTACCGCAGCTATCTTGAAACGATTGAAAAACTCGATCAGGTACTCACCAGCATAGGTGAAGGGGTCTCCGTAGAAGCCCGTTCCATCGACAATATCGCCGCAAGGCTCCTCCAGGCTGTCCGGGACGAGAGAGACAGCTTTATAGGCTTTATTCTGGGCGGCGAAGTTTCCGGTCATGAGATGGCCAAAAGCTCCGTCAATGCGGCGATCCTTTCGGCCCTTATCGCCCAGGAACTCAAGCTTCCCAACCATAAGATTATGCAGATCATCATCGGCGCCCTGCTTCACGACGTGGGTATGCTGCGGCTCCCCAAGGAGATCCTCGACAAACGGGGGGGGCTCTCGGAGACGGAGCTTCAGCGTATGAAGAACCACCCTCTCTACACCCACAAAATTGTCGCCAAGGAGCTGCTCTACCCGGAAGATGTGGGACTTATCGCCCTGCAGCATCATGAACGCTGGGACGGCGAAGGCTATCCCAGGCGGGTCTCCGGTAATGCCATAGACATGGGCGCCCGCATTGTCTCCGTGGCGGACGCATTCGAGGCCATGGTAAGCCAGAAGTCCTACCGCAACTCCATGATGGGCTATCAGGCAATGAAAAACCTGCTTTCTGACAATAGCCGCCGTTTCGATCCGGATGTACTCAAGGCCTTTATCCAGACCATGGGCATATACCCCATCGGTTCAATCATACTTCTCAACAACGGGGCCCTGGCCAGGGTAACGGAAGTTCACGGAGACGCCCCGTTACGGCCCAAGATCCGGGTGCTGATTGACGAATTCGGCAAGGTTTTCAAGCAGGATGACGGGGATCTTATCGACCTTTTGACCGAAAAGAGCCTCTTTATCGCCAAGGCAGTCGATCCGAAAGAGCTGAACAAACAGGGTGGATAAAAAGGCCCTGGGCAGGGAGGGGGAAGACAAGGCGGCGCTTTACCTGGAAAAGAAGGGGATGAGCCTAATCGCCCGGAATTTCCGTTCCCGGACGGGAGAAATTGATATAATCGCCCTTCATGGGAACATTCTTGTCTTTGCGGAGGTAAAAAACTGGAATAGTCATGGCTTTGAACAGCTTGAATACAGCATAAACGGCCAAAAGCAGCAAAGAATCATAGAAACTGCTAAGTTTTTCCTCAATTCCCATCGAGAATATAAAGAGATGATTATTCGTTTTGATGTGATCTTCATCGGCAAGGATGGAGCGATTACCCATCTTGCATCGGCCTTTTCGGAGCGTGTATGATAATGGCTGTACAGGAATTCGTGCTGGAAGAAACAGAGCTGGATACGGCGGTACCGGAAATTTTTCCGGAATCTTTTAATGCGGATCTGTTACGGCAAAAAATCAACAGCGAGGAATATCTTAACGAAGCAATACAGCGGATTGCCCTGATATTGACAAATGAGCTTCTAGATATTTCCCCGGGAGGAACCTTCAATGGGAGGCAGCGGAAGAGGCGCTAGAGGAGGACGGAATAACCGGCACTCCGGCGGAAACAGAAAAGCTTTCAGAGAAAATACAGACTCCCGTTTTGAAAAGAGCCGGGGGGTTTTTTATGAACGCCCCAAATGGATTCCCCCTGAAATGTCATCGGAACCCATCCCCACACCGGATTGCCCTTACTGCGGGAAGCCAATCACGGATCTCTCCGTGGCGGTGGCGGACAAAAATTCGGGTGTTCCTGTTCATTTTGACTGCATTGTAGAACGGATTACTGAAGGAGAGACGCTGGAAGAAGGGGATACGGTTACGTATATCGGAGGCGGCAGATTCGCCGTGATTGATTTTGCGGGAGAAAACAGGAATTTCAGGATCAAGAAAATTCTTGAATGGGAAAACCGGGAAGATCGCGCCGAATGGCGCAAGAATATCAGCGATCATTTTTCGATAACATAGCCGATAACATAGCATGGAAAAAAGAGATACTGTCGAAATAGAAAAAACGTTTCTTGAGAACCCGGTAGTAATAGAGCATTACTCTCTGCTGCAGGAGACCGGGGTCTTTTCCTGTATCGACAGCCTCAACAAGGAAATACGGAACTACGAAAACCTGCTTTCCGGCGCCCTTGATATCTTTAACCGTACCAGCATTGATGAAATTATGGATGCCACGGTGTGGCAGATTACAGACCGCTGCCTTCCTTCCTTCATCGCGTTTCTCTGGAAGCCGGTACAGGGCCGGGATGACATTACGGTGCGGGGTTACCGGAACTACAAACCGGTTGATCTGAAACTTGATATACAGAACATCACCCGTTTTGAACCGTTTTTTCAAAAACATTCCAAACCAATCTCCTTTGATCTTCTCGC
>JAITES010000032.1 GCA_031281925.1 Treponema sp.
TACATCAAGCTGATGGTTCAGATACCCGTCAGGTTAAGCCGCCGGGGCAAAGAACTCATGGAAGAACTCGCAAAGGTTGAAGGCGAAAACAGCTCCCCCAAACCCATTCCCCTGTCCGACCTGGGCGGAAACTAGCCGGAGACCCGCCGGTTCCGGCGGAATATAAAATTTTATATTTGAGCTTGTTCAAAAACTGAAGTGTTGGAACAGCCTCATCTTTCTTTACCGTTCAAACAGGGCCCTGAGTTCCTCGTGGCTCATCCGGGCAAGCCAGGATTCACCTGAACCAACGGTCATGTCGGCCAGTTCCTGTTTGCTTTTCAGCATGGCTTCGATCTTTTCCTCAAAGCTGTTTTTGGTGATAAAACGGTGGACAAAGACATTACGTTTCTGTCCGATACGGAATGCGCGGTCGGTAGCCTGATTTTCCACCGCCGGGTTGTACCACAGATCGTAGTGGATTACCCGGCTGGCGGAGGTGAGGTTAAGGCCGAGGCCCCCGGCGCGGAGGCTCACGAGGAGTATGCGGCAGACCTTGTCGTTCTGGAACTTTTCTATTGTTTCACTGCGCCGTGTCTGGCTGAGGCCTCCGTGGTAGACGAGGGCTTCCTCTTCCAGTTCATTTCTGATGATTGTTTCCAGGCACTCAAGGGTTTCCACATACTGACTGAAGATCAGGGTTTTCTCTCCCCCGGCAAGGATCTCTCCCAGCAGAGTGACAAGGAGCCGGGCCTTGCCGGAGAGACCCGAGACCGCAGGGCTTTCCTTGTCATAGACACGGGGATGATCGCAGATCTGTTTGAGGGAGGTCAAAAGTTTCAACACCAGGGCGGAACGTTTCTGCCCTTCCATCGTTTCCGCGGAAACATCCAGAACTGAAGCGACTACATTTTCGTACAGGGCGGCCTGTTCCTTTTCAAGCACGGCGTATTCATCGCTGACGATTTTTTCCGGAAGGTCGGCAATGATCGCCTTGTCGGTTTTGAGGCGGCGGAGGAGAAAGGGAGATGTAATCGAACGGAGTTCATCGGCAATCTCCTTCTGCCTGTGTATTTCGATGGGAATACGGAAACGTTTTTTGAAATCGTCAGGCGTCCCCAGGTATCCGGGAAGGACGACATCAAAAAGGGAACGCATATCCTCAAGGCGGTTTTCCACCGGCGTTCCGGACAGGGCCAGACGGAATTCGGCGTGAAGATTTTTTACCGTTTTTGAACCGCGGGTCTCTTCATTTTTGAGGAGATGGGCCTCGTCCGTCACAAGCAGGGAGAAAGCCTCCGCAGCCAGTTTGGACGAATCCCTCACCGCGGTCTGGTAGGTAGTAAGAAACACATCGGCCTTCCCGGCAAGGCTCCGGCTGCCGCCGTGATACCGGGACACCCTGAGAGAAGGGGCAAAACGGCCTAATTCCCGTTCCCAGTTTTCCATGAGGGCCGCCGGAGCGAGTACAAGGCTTCTGTTTTTGAGGAGGCCTTCGCCTTTCAGATGCAGCATTACCGCGATTGCCTGAATGGTTTTCCCCAGCCCCATATCGTCGGCCAGGATGCAGCCGAATCCGGAAAGAAGCAGGGAACAGATCCAGTTAAAGCCCCGGATCTGATAGGGCCTTAAATCCGCTTTGAGTTTTTTGGGAACACTGAAACGCCGTTCTTCAAAAAGTTTTTCGATTACCTTTTCAGCATCAAATGAAAGGATGCTGCCGCCTGCCAGATGGGATTTAAGGAATTCGCTCGCCGCGGGAGGAGGCGCCTCTTTTGCCGTTTTAAGCAGGGAACGAAGTTCCGCAGGATCGATTCGGATAAAGGCGTCCCGGAATTTTACGATGCCTTTCTTCTGTTTGATGAGAGATTCAAATTCCTTGAGGCTGATTACTTCGTCTCCCAGGGCAATCTGCCATTGCCAGTCCAGAAGTTTTTCCAGGTTGAGATATGAAACAAGGGAACCTGATTTTTTTGTTTCCGTCATGAGGACAAGCCGGGGCTTCAGTTCCCGGTGGAGGGCCTTGGGAAGTATGACAGGAATTCCCAGTTTGGCCAGAAGCCGGGAAGCATCATCCAGAAAATTGATCAGCCGTTCTTCGGAAAGATTCACCGTCTTCCTGGTAAAGAGGGCCCTGATTTCCGGGAGATAATTGGAAAGGGCCGTCGGAGCCTTTAGCACCGTGATGTTTCCCGTGGCCTTTACCGCTTCTCTGAGGAGGATTCTCTTTGCGCCTGTTTTTGCCTCCCTGTCTTCCGCCAGTACGTCCATGGCAAGGCTGAAACCGGGGGTATCTTCTCCGGAACCGAGTTCCTTGATGATAAAGCGGTACTGCCAAGATGAAAAATCGGTATGCAATACGGCAAGCCAGTTGCCTATGCTTTGGGGCAGATACTGCAGGGCCGGGGAAGAAATATTGATTCTGCCGCGCTTGAAAAAGAGATCGGCCATTCTGCGGAACCCTTCATCTCCCTTGTGCAATGAAGGAACAAGATCATAATTCCTTTTAACCCATTCGTTGAGAAAGGCGGAACAGAGGAGATCGAGCGTAGAACGGCCTGCGGCATAGATCTTTTTCTTTGTACCTTTCCTGCCCAGTTCAAGCATTGAATCTTCAAGGGCGGCAAGGTAATTCATGCATGTATTGATGTAGGGCAGTCTGATAAAAGGCAGCCAGACGATCTCCAGTTTCTTTTCATCTGCAAGGACCGAGGGGATATAGGCCCCGGAACGGAGCAGCGCGCCCAAGAATTTCGCCAGATAAAACAGGAAGGTATAAGAGCGGGAGCCTTCATCCCGGGAAAAGGCGCAAAACTCGGATACCGCTTCATAGACAGAAAGGGATTCGGTTTCCCCCGCAATGCCGCTGCGCACCAGCGCTGTTTCCGCACCGGGCCCGGGGTCTTTACACTCAAGCTTCCAGTGTGAGCAGGAAAAAAGATGCTCCCGCGAAGTGTCTTCGCCAAAAGGAACAAAACTCTGACGCACCGCTCCATGGTAAAACTCCCCCAGGACAAGGGCAAAGTTACGGCTTGAAAAAACCGGCGAAGGAGGCAGGAGGGACATAACAAGATCCGTACAGAGGGGAATATCCGGAAACCGCAAAACCTGCAATTCGGCTTCCCCAAGGGCGGAATATTCCTGCCCGTCTTCCCGGAGCTTCTCAATCACAAAAGGCGGTTCCTGGACAGCCTCCATGTCTCCCTGGTATTTGCCGGCCAGACTTTTAAGATCGACACCCCGGAGGGTAAAGAGGGTTTGAGGCTCCGCATCAATCTGCCGCGCTATAATGTAATAGAGCGCCGCCTGATGCTTGCAGGGATCGCCCCAATCGGGACAGGAACAACTGCGCTTCATTTCATCCCAGCGTTTGGGAATGAGACTGATCCCCTTCTTCCTGAGCTTCTGCAGCAGTTCTTCCGGCAGTTCGCCGCTTTTTATCCGGGCCAGCAGGGAAGGATCTTCTTCGATGAGGGCGGCAAGTTCCGCCTTTTCCGCCTTGCCCAGGGGAGGAAAATCGATTTCAACCTTGTAAAAGGGACGGTAATTCCCCTTGACTTTGGCTATTGCCTTGCAGTCCCGAATCTCCAGTGAAAGAACCTTCCCCGTATTGGCATAGCTTCTCCCCCGGTCAAGCCGGGCTCCCATCTGGTATGCGTCCAGCACTTCAATAAACCATGCGCCCCAGGGGCTAAGCCCATACTGCTGCTTTGCCATTGAGAGCAAATTCTAACACAAAGAGAGGACGGCCGCTATAGTTGGCGGTCTCATGTATCATCGTAAAATCCGGCCATAGCCTTGATTCCGGGGCCGATTTTGCCATAGTATGAATCATGCGGGTTAGTACATTCAAACGAGGGCTCAAGCTCTCCACCAGGAAGCATGCCACCGAGGGAAAACCGGTGGAAGCGGCGCCCCTGCCCAGGCAGGTAGTTATCCCCATAAACCAGCATTTTGGAGCCCCAAACACATGTCTGGTTCAGCCGGGTGACCGGGTCGTCCGCGGTCAGAAGATTGCCGAAGGAGCCGCGCCGGGGCCGATGACAGTGCCGGTTCACGCTTCCATTACCGGAATCGTCAAAAAGATTGAAATGAGGATGCAGTCCAACAATACCGAAGGGCTCTGTGTGGTAATTGAGGCAGAGACATCTGTTTCCGCCGAATCTCAAGCCGCGACAGGAACGGACATACTCCTGATGCCTCCCCTGGATTACAAAACATGCAGCAGGGAAGAAGCCCTCCAGCGTGTCCGGGACGCGGGTTTAATGGGCATGGGGGGAGCCGGTTTTCCCTCCCATGTAAAGCTCAATCCGCCGCCGGGGAAGGTCATAGACACGATCATTGCCGATGGGGCGGAATGTGAACCCTACCTTACCACAGACGAAGCGGCCATGACCGAAAAGCCCCATCTTCTGGTTCTGGGTCTTGCCATAGTAATGAAGATAAGCGGCGTGAAACACGCAATCATCGGCATGGAGGATAACAAGGCCCGGCTCATTCCCATGCTTGAACGGGAAATACGGCTGGCCGAAATAGACGGCGAAGTGAATATCGGGCTCTGCAGAACCCGTTATCCCCAGGGGGGCGAAAAGATGCTAATCACCGCCCTGACAGGCCGGGAGGTGCCCAGCGGCGGCCTTCCAATGGATGCCCGCTGCATCGTGCAAAATGTAGGTTCTCTCATCGCCATTGCGGAAGCCTTCAGCCTGGGGAAGCCCCTCATTGACCGGGATCTTACCGTTTCCGGGGGAGCCTGCAAGACGCCGAAGAATATCCGGGCGCCCATCGGCACCCTGCTGACAGATCTGCCGCCACAGTTCATGGACATAGACCGGGAAAACCTGAAGAAGATCCTCTTCGGCGGCCCCATGATGGGTACTGCGGTTCCCAGCCTTGAAATTCCCATTCAGAAGAATACTTCCGGCATAATACTGATGACCGCCGGAGAAACCACGGCCTATGAGGAAGGGCCCTGTATCCGCTGCTGCCGCTGTATCCGGAACTGTCCCTGCCGCCTCTCCCCGGTGATCATGAACAACAGTCTTGAGGAAGGAGATCTGGACTATGCGGTGAAGGCCGGGCTTATGGATTGCATTGAATGTGGAAGCTGCAGTTATATGTGTCCGGCACGGATAAAACTGGTTCAGCGTTTCCGGGTAGGAAAACAGAGGCTCCGCATCAGGCAGGCGGCAGGCGCAAAACTTTCCGCGGAAAAACTGGCCCAGGCTGCCCAGGCCGCGGCAAAGGCGGACGCCAAAGCCGCCCGGCAGGGAGGCGCATAGATGTCTGACAATACACCCAATCAGATTCAGCCTTCAAATTCATTACTGCTGGCTTCCTCTCCCCATATCTCCTCTCCGGTGAATTCCCGCCGTCTCATGGCAAACATGCTCATGGCCCTCTCTCCGGTTTCGATCTTCGGAATTGTGATCTTCGGAGTTCCGGCGTTGTTGAACATTATTGTTTCGGTGGCGGCGGCGGTGCTGTCGGAATTTCTTTTCCGTAAAATAACCGGACAGAGCTTCCGTGCCGGGGATCTTTCGGCCGGGGTTTCAGGGCTTCTGCTCGCACTCATTGTACCACCCTCAACGCCGCTCTGGATGACGGCCCTGGGGGCGGTCTTCGCGGTGATCGTTGCCAAGGAATTTTTCGGAGGACTGGGGGCCAATGTGTTTAATCCTGCATTGGCAGGCAGGGCATTTCTGCTGATGAGCTTTCCCGCGGCCCTTACCACTTGGCACAACCCCGGGGGGGGCTTTCCTTTACACGTGGATTCCCTCAGCGCCGCTTCCGCGGTTGACGGTATCAGCGGGGTAACGCCCCTGGGAATCCTCAAAGCCGGCGGAACCACGGCGGAAATAGGCCGGGCCTTTCAGGGATGGAATCTCAGCGCTACCGAAGGTTACCGGGATACCATTGGTACGCTATTTATTGGAAACCATGCGGGTTCTATCGGTGAATCGTCCATTTTATGTATTACGGCGGCCCTGATCTTCCTTATCCTCACCAGGACCATAGACTGGCGGGCGCCTCTTGCCATGCTGGTGACGGGCTTTATCGCTTCATTCTGTTTCGGCATGGATCCCCTCGTAGGTATCCTGAGCGGAGGGCTCGCATTCGGGGCTGTCTTCATGGTTACCGACTATGTAACCGCGCCCCTCACCGCCTGGGGAAAATTCATTTTCGGCGCGGGAGCGGGGCTCATCACGATTCTTATCCGTAAATGGGGTTCCTATCCTGAGGGAGTTACCTACGGCATTCTCATCATGAATGCCCTCACCCCGTTCCTCAACCGTCTCCTCCCCAGAAAGTACGGTTCTGTCTCCAAAGTGAAGGGCAAAGCAAAGGAGGCGGCATGAGCACCGTAGCAAGAGACGACGGTTTTGGAGGCATGCTCAAGCTGGGTTTTACCCTGGCTGTCTTTGCCGCCGCAGCCTGTGTCATGCTGGCCTTTGTCTATACAGGCACGGAGAGGATCATCGCAATGCGGCAGCAGGCGGATCTGGAAGCGACCCTGAAAGAGCTTTTTCCGGAAGCGGATTCCTTTACGGATATCAGCGGAACCATTGCAAGTCCCGACCCTTCGGTAACATTTGAAGGTGAATATGAAGTCCGCAAGGACGGCGTCCTCATCGGCGCGGCACTGCGCTGTTCCCGGGCCAGCTACGGCGGGCAGATCAAAGTGCTGGCGGGTATCAATGCCGGCGGTACGGTAAGCGGCGTAAAGATCCTGGAACATTCGGACACACCGGGTCTGGGGGCCAATGCTGCCGCGGCAAACTACTTTGTTGACCGGGCGGCCGGTCTCACCTTCTACGGGCAATTCGCAGGCAAGAGCGTAAGCGATCCCTTTGAGGTGAAGGAGGATGTCATCGCCATTACCGCTTCTACCATCACGAGTCGTGCGGTAGCCATTGCAGTAAAGGCCGCAGGTGACGCCGCTTTTGTATATCTGGGAGGCGCACAGTGAGCGGCCGCGTAAAAAAGTTTTTCAGGCTCTTCAATAACGGCATCATCCGGGAAAATCCGCTGCTCATGCTGATGATAGGCCTCTGTTCGTCTCTGGCGGTAACCACCTCGGTTGCCAACGGTATCGGCATGGGCCTCTCCATGACATTTGTTATCCTCATGTCGGAGATTGTGATCAGCATCTTCCGCAAACTCATTCCGCCCTCGATCCGTATTCCGGTCTTTATCATCATCATTGCCGCCTTTACCACGGTGATTGATTATGTGCTCAAGGCATTTTTCCCGGATCTTTCCAGGGCCATGGGCGTGTTCATTCCCCTCATCGTGGTGAACTGTATCATCATGGGACGGGTTGAAGGTTTTGCCAGCAAGCAGCCTTTGGGAGACGTTATCCCCGATGCCCTGGGCATGGGGCTCGGTTACACCTGGGTGCTCATGGGTATTGCCGTGATACGGGAACTGTTGGGCGCAGGAACGCTGCTGGGTTTCCAGGTACTGCCTTCAAGCTACCAGCCTATCCTCTTCTTTGTGCTGCCGCCGGGAGGCTTCTTTGTGTTCGCGCTCTTTGTATCCCTCAATCTCTTTATCAAATCCAGGCTTAAACCCCAGGCGGAATCTTCAGGCGAAACTGCCGCCACAGGAATTCACAATCACGGAGGAAACGCATGAACCTCTTCAAAATATTCATCACTGCTCTGCTTATCGACAACGTAGTATTGATGCGATTCCTTGCCCTCTGTCCCTTCATCGGGATGAGCAGTACCGAAGACAAATCCATCGGCATGGGACTGGCGGTAACCTTTGTAACGGTATTGGCAACCTGTGTTACATGGCCCATCTACCGCTTCATCCTTGAGCCCCTGAATCTTGTGTTCCTGCAGATTCTGGTATTCATCCTTGTAATCGCAGCATTGGTGCAGTTGGTTGAATTTTATCTTAAAAAAACCGCACCGGCCCTCTACGGCGCCATGGGCATATACCTTGCCCTTATTACCACCAACTGCGCGATTTTGGCGGTAACCTTTGATGTTATTTCAAACGGCTACAGTTTTATTGAATCCCTCGTCTATGCCCTGGGAGTGGCCCTGGGATTCCTCCTCTCCCTCCTCCTCATGGCAGGTATCCGGAACCGGATAAAGGCAAGTCCCGTTCCGGCTTTTCTGAAGGGGACTCCCATACTTTTTGTAAGCGCAGCGTTGCTGTCCATCGCCTTCATGGGATTCAAGGGGCTTGTTAAGTGACCGGAGACGGGTTGAGGAGAAAGCAGTGATCATAATAATTACTCTGTTGTTTGCCTTTATACTGGCTTTTGTGCTGGGGACGGCTCTGGGATTTTTTGAAAAATTTTTTGCCGTGGAAGCAGATCCCCTGGCGGCGCAGGTACGGGAAGCCCTGCCCGGTGCCAACTGCGGGGCCTGCGGTTTTCCCGGCTGTGACGCGTATGCGGCGGCCATCGCTTCCCGCCAGACCGGCATTTCAGGCTGTTCGGTGGGAGGAAAGACAACTGCGGAAAAACTCTCCGCCATCATGGGGATAAGCGCCAATGTGGTTTCAACGGTTTCCTTTGTTGCCTGCCGGGGCACTCCCGGAAAGGCGGGGCAGAAGGGGATCTATACCGGCACGGAGAGCTGCCGGGCCGCCAAAATTTCTGCCGGAGGCACAAAGCTCTGCGCCTGGGGCTGTCTGGGTTTCGGAGACTGCATCAAGGTTTGTAAATTCGGCGCCATACGCATGGGGGAAGACCGGATTCCCGTTATTGATCACAGTAAATGTACGGGATGCAAGCTTTGTACAAACGAGTGTCCCCAGGGCTGCATCCGCAATATCCCCAGGGATTCCAAAGGGGCTGTTCCTGTCTGCAATAACCGCAATACGATCAAGGCACAAGTCCGCAAGACCTGTACCGCGGGCTGCATCAAATGCGAGATCTGTGTCAAAAACTGTCCCGAACACTGCATAGAGATGCAGAACGGCATACCGGTAGTTGACTACGGTAAATGTACCAGCTGTGGAACCTGCGTTGAAAAATGCCCGGTAAAAGTGCTCAAGATCCTTGAAAGGGATGTTATCGGAACCTAACGCTCAAGCGCCCATAAAAGCCAGGTAATAAAGTAACTGAGCATCCCGCCAAAGGAACCGATCCAGCCGTAGAGGGTTATCTTCCGGAAATACGGATCGGCAAATTTCCTGAACATAATCTCTACTTCCCTGGGATGCATGTTGTTTACTTCCCTTTCCGTCAGATCCCTGATGTTGACGGAACGGATGATGTTTCCGAATCTGATTTCAAGGGCGTCAAGGATTGCCGTCATAAGGCAGGAGGCGATGGAGGCTCTGGTTTCCGGAACCAGCGCGGAATTCAATTTTCCAAAAATCCCCATGAATGCGGGAATGATCGCTTCCGCAGCGGCAAAATCCTCTCCGGTGAGTCCCCGTATAAAAACGCCGCAGTCCCTCCGCAGAAGCGGAGCATTGTACCAATCTTTCTCCCCGGTGATATTCGCCAACAGTGTTTGTACAAGAACGGAAACTTCGGCCTTTATTTCAGGATCTTTCTGCAAGAGAGAAACAATGTTCCCAAGCTCTTTTTCCGCATTAATGTTTTCAGGCAGCATTTCCGCCGGAAGCTCCCCTGCAATCCCGGCAAGAACTTTTACGGCAAAAGCGCCTATACTATCCGGTATTCCGGCGGAGATTAGACATGATTTAAGTTCCGGCAGCATGAACCCAAACACAGATTCCGCACGGTTCATAAGATCCTGTACCGTAACAATGTTGAACATCTTCAAAAGGACTGCCATCGGCGTTTCCGTGTACATTGCGGCAATACCAAAGACAAGTTCCCGGAAAGCCCGGTAAACCGAAGGAGAGTCAAGAAGAGCCGCGGCAATCTTTTCCAGAACTTCATAGTTCAGGGAATCCGCGCCGAAACCTGTTTCCGAAAAACTGTTTTCCAGAAGTTCGTCTCCTATGGCAAGAAGAGCCTCCCTCTTCCCCTTCAAAAATTGCGGAAGCTCTTCGTCGATGATAATATCAACAACAGGCTGCACTTGATCCTCCGCTACCATCCTGAGCATCCCCGGCATTTCCTCAATGATCGCCCTGCCGATGCCGAAACGCCGCCGTTTTACTGCCTTTACAATCATATCGATAACAAGATCAATATTTTCCCGCAAAAGGCGGGGAAGAATACCGTTAAAACACTCCTTAAGCCTTCTGTCCGGGGCAAATTCCCTCTCCAGGAATTGCCGTATAAAAGATGCGGGATTTTTCTGCAGCACGGTAACGAGGAAACGGGAAAGATCGTCCTTAAGGCCATCGACAGTTTCACTGCCTGCCATATCAATAAAACTTTTACCCGCGGTATAGTCCATAAATTTGTCATTAAAGCGTTCCGCATAATCTTTAAGGGTTCCGGTATTCTGCCCCTCAATAAAATCCGTAAACCTGTCACTAAAAAACCTTTCAAGGGCAGGAGCGGCCGCCTCTATATAATGAGAGGCTGTCTTGCCTTTAATTGCCCGGATAAAAATTCCGTAAAGAGCGGGGGCAAGATCGGCTTCCGCCAGTTTGTCCGCGATGAAGTTCCCGGCCTTCCTGCAGTATTCTTCCCGGTTTTCGGAAGTACCACCGATCCTAGCCGCCATCGACTCGGCATAGAGGGCAATGCCGGTTTCATGTTCCCTGATATAGCCCTGCAGGAACCGGAACATTGGCAAACCGGGTGTTTCAGACCCGGCAGTTTCCCTGCCGAACATTGTATTGATGATGCCGTAATCCGTTTCTTCAAGCCATTTCCTGCAGTATTCCTGCAGCTGCGTTTTCTGTTCGGAAAAATAACGGGAAAGCGTGGCGTCATTAAAAAGACGGCTGTCCACAAAACCGGCAAGACTCGCCGCAAAACGGGGTTTTTCGGCGGCAACCACCCCGACAAAGGGGGATCTGTTCAGGTTTCCTATCAGCGGCTCATAGGGTCTAAAAAGCATCTTCACGGCAATCCAGTTTGTTCCCACTCCGACGAGCGCAAAGAGGAAGGCATAAACCGGAAGCATCCAGGGAAGAAATTCCTTTGGAAGAGCGAAGGGCAGGGACGCTACAACTCCGATCCCTCCAACCAGGGCGCCCAAAAAAGCGCCGAAGGCGTTTATCGGCTTGAGTTCCCTTCCCATGAAACCCTGCACCATGGCGTTAATTCCCTGCGGACTTGACTTCTTCAACTCACGGCTGACCAGGCCGGATATCCGCCTGTCCAGCAGGGGATCGATGTTTTCAAGCAGGGCCTTCTGTATTCCGGCAGATATTCTGTCATGCAGCAAAGGATCCTGCAGGAGGCGGTATAATTGATTGAGTTCCCTTTCCCTGTTTTTCTCCCATATTGCCCGGTAATTGATATGCAGTTTTCCTGTCAAATTTCCTGCCGCAATTTTTTCCAGCCTGAAACCAGCAATATTTTCCCGGAGGCCTTTCAAAAACCGTTCTATACCCTCTCTGTCGAATTTGAATTTTATATTCTTCGGATTAAAAACATCTGAGACATAAAGATCCTGAAGACGGAGCAGGGCCTTTTCCAGCCGGGCACTGAGGCCGGCCTTCAGGGAATCGGGCCGGAGCAGGCGGGCTTTCAATGCCCTGGACAGACGGGGAAGAAGTCCTGCCCTGATGCGCGAAGGATCGATCCTGATATTTCCGGCCGGCTTATCCAAAAACTCTACAAGGGAAGCTGTATCGCCATGCAATCCGGCGGCTTTTTTCCGCAGGGCTTCCGCAATAACATTCTGCAGGGGAAACTTTTTTTCCAGAACGGCAACAGCCTTTCCCACAGTAGTATTATCAATGAAGGAATTAAAAGCCCCGCAAAAATTCTCTCCTGCCCTTCCGCTGTTTTTAAGAATATACGAGGCAATTTTCCCCGCGGCATCAAAACTTTCCGCAATATTACTTCCCAAAAGGCCCTTGAAGCCGCCGAGTAATTTCCCCCTGGCGGAAGACTCAAGCTGCCTGTCGATTGCGGCATTTATTCTTTCCTCAATCTCAAGCCTCGATTCACCGGCCAGGGCGGCCAGTTTCTCCGCCGCCCGGGATGTTTTATCCTGTATGAACCCTGTACACTTTCCCCTGAACTCATGAACCGTAATCCCGGCCAGGTCCGCCGTTATCCAGCGGCCGTCGTTGACAAGGGCGGAGGCAAGCGCGGCAAAGAGTTCCCGGCCTTTTTTCGAGTCCGCAAACCCGGCAAGATCCGCCGTAAATTTTTCGGCAAAACTTTGAGATTCAGGAATAAGGACATTCCATTTCATTGATGCCGCATGCTCTTCAAATTTCAGGACAAGGCTTTCAATATCCGCAGCATCAGACAATTCCGTACAGAGTTTTTCGGCGGCGGCCCCAAAAACAGAAAAATCGGCATCCCCAATAACGGATTTTAGAAGGGCAGTAATACTGCTTAATCCGGCAGGGGAAACAAAGCAGGAAGTTTTATGCCGGGAAAGAAAACCAAGGAGGGCGTTTTTTATGTCCTCTTCCCGCGAAAGAAGGGCGTCCATTACCGGAGCCGCATTTTTTTCGGAAAGATACCAGTACTGTTCCTGCGAAACAAGATCTCCCAGTTTCTTGCGGGAAAACAGCTTCAGTATCCCTGCAAAAAAAGCGGGCTCCCCTTCCCGCAGGAGATGTATCAGGTTTTCGATGCTCCTTTCAATGCCGGGAATTTCGTCCAGGCGGACTGTGCCGGAATGAGAGGGAAGCTGCCTCTCAAGCACTTCTTCAACCCAGAGATTGAGTTCATTTTTGAAATTTTCAGTATTGAATTCCCTGCTCAGGGTTTTTGCGTTGACAAGATCGTCTTCCACAAGGACGGACATGTTTTCAATAAATTCTTCATAGTGTTCTTCAATAACACCGCCCCATTTCCAGTATTTTCTGAAGAGCATGTTTACCGCAATAGCATTGGTAATCCAGCCAACAAGAGCGCCCGAAACAACGGAAATGAGTATCTCTGCAATCCGGAA
Source organism: Treponema sp. (assembly GCA_031281925.1). Classification (GTDB taxonomy): domain Bacteria; phylum Spirochaetota; class Spirochaetia; order Treponematales; family Breznakiellaceae; genus JAIRNJ01. The sequence continues at coordinate 12,957 of JAITES010000032.1, forward strand.
AAACATGTTCCCCCGCTCTCCTGTTACAAAATACCTTAACGCTTGTTTGAAACGGCGTCAATGTGATACACTCCCCCATCATGGATCTTGGCGAAGACATACGGAGATGCCTCGTAGACCTTGCCGCCCTGCATGTTTTTTCGGGACTGCGTTCAAGGCCTCTCATGGAGACCTTCGGCAACCTGCTGGAAACCGCACTCAGCGCATCCGTAGATCTGAATCACGCCAAAAACGGCAGGATCAACCCGGAACATTCCGCGCATTTTGACAGCGCGCTGAAATTCTCAAAAGCCTGGTCTGCCTTTACCGGCAGCTTTATCGCCGCTCAGGCACCTGTTTCTGCAGGCCGCGGCTCTTTTTACGCCGTAATTGCGGAGATGACTCTGTACGATGAAAACGCCTTTACCCTCGCCCTTGAAAAAGATCCCGATTCCCTCCCGCAGTTTCTCCGTACTGCCGCCGCCGCAGATCTGAACAGACTTGGAAACATCGCCGCCTTTGACTTTTCCGCCCTCGGTTTCAGGGGAGCGGAAATTCTCCGCGCCTGCGGTCTTGGAGAGGCCTCACGGAGAATGGAGGCGGAGGCCCGTGCCTTTTGGGCGGCAGACAGCGAAGAAAGCCCTCCTTCCGTCTTTCCGCGCGGCGATAGCTGGGAAACCGCTATGCCAAAACTTGCGGAACATATACGGCATCACGGCGCCGGGGATCCGGGGCGTTACCATTCATTCATCTGGTCGGGAAACAGCGGGGACATTCCCCTGAGGCCTGTAGCCGCACCCGATCCCGTCAGCCTTTCGGATCTTTCAGGCTACGAGGATCAGCGAAAAATGGTACTGGACAATACACTGAGGCTTCTCAACGGCAAACCGGCGAACAATCTTCTCCTCTACGGAGACCGCGGTACAGGAAAATCCGCCACCGTAAAAGCCGTTGCCAACGATCTGAAAGACCGGGGCCTGCGGCTGCTGGAACTCCGCAAGAACGATCTTGGCGATCTTTCCCGAATCATGGAAACCCTCTCGCGGCGGCCCCTTCCCTTCATCATATTTATTGATGATCTTTCATTTGAAAGTGCAGGCGACTCATTTACCGATCTAAAGGCCCTGCTCGAAGGCGGCATCGAAAAGCAGCCCTCCAACACGGTGGTCTACGCCACAAGCAACCGCCGCCACCTCGTAAAGGAGCGTCCCGGCGACAGACCCGGCCCGGGCGCGGCCGAAAACGGAGACATACGTTCCTTCGACACCATGCAGGAACAGCTCTCCCTGGCAGACCGCTTCGGCCTTACGGTAATCTACATTTCCCCGAATCAGGATGAATACCTTTCCATTGCGGAATTTATCGCCCGTAAACGGGGCCTTTTAGGCGGCGGCGCAGAAGAACTGCAATGTTTCCGGGAAAACGCCCTGCGCTGGGAACGCTGGTTCAACGGCCGCAGTCCCCGAACCGCGGTACAGTATGTGGACTGGCTTTCCGGAAGCGGAGGGGACAACAGGTTTCCCTGGGATTAGCCTCCATTATCCTACTATCCTACGGTTTTTCGGCCGAATCTTCAGCCCCGGATCGGGAACCGTTCCTCCGCCTTACCGCCTTGACGGCAGCCTTCGTTTCCGCAGGAGGAGTGTATATGGCCGATTCCGGGGGAAGATTGATCCTGAACTGGGGAGCGGTCAGATCAAGACCCTGGGCATGGAAGCCGTCCTGAATGTTTTGAAACAACTCGGAATAAATGGCAGGAACCCTGTCAATCTCTTTGGTAAAACAGTTAATCTGATAATGACAGTAGAAATCGTGCAAGGCGGTTTGCAGTACAAAAGGCTTGGGACTCTGCAGCACATGTCCTGTCTTGCTTGCCGCTTCGATCAAAATCTCGTGGACAAGCTTCCAGGGCGTACCGTAGCCGAAGGTAATATCCGCATAGAGCACGAGCCCTTCTTCATCCTCGTCGGAAGAAGTGTTGTAATTGATGATGCTGGCGGAAAGTACCTGCAAATTGGGAAATGTGATGTACTCATTCTTGTGGGTCTTGATACGCACTACCATGAGCGTTTTTTCAACCAAAATCCCCGTATTGCCCTGAATCTGAATCCGGTCGCCGATCTTGAAGGGCCGCATATAGGTAACCACAAGACCCGCTACAAGGTTCCCGATCGCTGAAGAAGAGCCAAGCGAAAAAATGATACCCACAAAAACCGATACGCCCTGAAATATACGGGACTCCGAACCGGGCAGATAGGGATAGATGATTGCCACGGTAAAGGCCCAGAGGAGCACCCGCAGGATATTGAACGTAGGGGAGGCCCAGTCCGGATAGAAGCCGGGAATCACCAGTTTTTCCCGCTGAATCTGGGTGGAGAAGAATTTGAGGCCCCGGATCACATAGCGGGTTACAAAAACAATAACCACAATGGTGATGAGGTTGGGAATGTATGCGATTGTTCCAAAAAGGATGTTTTTGAATGGAGTGCGAATATAGCCGAAGAGGATAGAGGCCAGTTTTTCCGTTGCAGGAAAGAGGCTGAAAACAATCGGCACGGTAATAAAAAGCTGAAAAGCCGTAACCAGATACTTGAGGAGCCGGAGAAAGAACAGAAGCATCTTGAGAATCTGAGGGGTATCAAGCAGCTTGAATTTCTTGATCTTGAGCGGCTTGATATGCGCCTTGCCGTAATCGCCAAGCCTGCGGGCAAAAACCTTGAATAGCTGCCAGACGAGCCAGATGATGAAAATCTGAAGGACAACCACACCAAGGGCGATCCCCAGCTTACTCCACAAACCCATTCGGGCCTCGCCGCCTTCCTCGACAGTCCGGACAACGGGATTTTCTTCTACCGCCTTTTCCCAAACCGTTTCTGCTGAAGTTGATGTTGAATCGGTTGAATCCTCCGCAGCCTCAGACACAGCCGTATCGGGCGGCTCGACTTCCGGGGAAGCCGCTCCTTCCTGGGCAAAGACACCCGGAAGCAGGAGAATCCCGCAGAGAAGCACAAAGAAAATCCGGTAAATAGTACCCTTCATTTTTTCCGCCAAAAAATGGATTTTACGCCGATCAGAAACAACTTGCAATCGCCCCTTCAACGGCATCAAGTTCCGGCTCTATCAGCGCAATGGGATCGGCCGGTTTCTGCAGACTCTGAAGTTTTTCCGGTATATGGATATTCTGTCCTGTAGCCTTGGTTACGGCAAGGGCCTCCTTTGCCGGATGCCCTGTGGCAAGTACCACGGTATGGATCTTCTGATCACTATACCCCATGGTTGCCCCTATCTGTTCCGCCGCGGCAAGACCGACTGCGGTATGGGGATCCACAAAAACACCATACTTTTTCCACATCTTCTCCATGGCGATAAGGGTTGAGGCATTGCTTGCCGTAGCGGGGAAAACCATGTTCCGCATGACCGCCGGAGCTTCTTCATAGAAAGACTGGAGCCGTTCATAGTTTTCCGGCATGCTCACATCCAGGGCAGGGGAATTGGTAATGATAAGCGGCTTGGGCCGAAAGGGCTTCCCCTGGATAAAGTCGCCGAAAGCGTTATTGGCATTCATTGCGGCAATAAAACCGGAGACCGGCATACCAAATTTCCAGGCGTAAAGCCCGGCGATAAGGTTCCCGAAATTCCCCGAGGGCACACTGAAAATCAGATCTCCCTTGAGAAGCTTCTTTATCTTGATAAAGGCATAGAGATAGTAGAAAGTCTGGGGCAGCAGCCGGCCCGGATTGATGGCATTGGAACTGGTTATACTGTAACGTTCCGCAAAAGGCCGGTCATTGATCACTGCCTTGACAAGGCGCTGGCAGTCGTCAAAGGTACCCTTCACCTGGATGGGGATGATATTCCCCCCGTTCGGCACAAAACTTTCCGGATCAAGACCGCGGATAGGGCCCGAAGGGTACAGCATAACCGAGGTAATCCCCTTGCGGCCCCTGAAGGCATGAGATATGCTCACCCCCGTGTCCCCCCGGGTGGCGGAAATAACCATGGCTTTCCCGGAATTTTTAAGAAGCTCCTCCATCACCGCCGCCAGAAATGCGATGCCAAAGTCCTTGAATACCCCGGTAGGGCCGTTAAAAAGATTGAGCAGAGAGAGCCCCTCGTCCAGAATCTGCAGCTCAGGCTCAAAATCGTAGGCGCTTTCCGCAACCCTGGATGCGGAGAAAGGATTCAACTCCCCCTGGAGCAGTACCGGCGCCACCGTGGTTACCAGCTCCGGAAAACTGGTATCCGTATCCATGTAAAGAAAAAACTGCCGCATGTCCATCACCGAAGCGGGCACATAGAGACCCCCCTCCTGTGGCAGGGTATGCAGAATCGCATCCTTAAATGAGACAAGAGAAGCGCTTGAAATGGTAGATCTGAACTGCATTGCCAACCTTAAAAATCGAATGTAACATAAGGCTGTTCCAACCGGATTTTAGAACAAGCTCACATGAAACGAGGTTTCGTGCTTTTATTGTAATCCCGGAAACCCTTAGAAGCAAGGGCAGGCTGTAATTCGTTTCTGCGTAACGCAACACGGGGCCGATTCGCCTTAAAACAGCTTCAGTTGCGGATCGGCAGGCCGGCGGTTTTCGTATTCGTCAAGGGGGATGAGCGTCTCGAGGTCTTTGAGGAAGCGGCTGGGTTCATTGCGTAAGGTTCTGGAACCGTTTCCGCTCCGAAAAGAACGGGAAGCCGCCCAAGAGAGATAGAGTCCGCACCGGGCACGGGTCATGGCGACATAGAGGAGACGGCGTTCCTCCTCGATACGGGATTCGGGAACCGGAGGATCTTCATAGAGGGTGAAGGGCAGCAGGCCTTCTTCCAGGGCGGGAACAAACACCTGCTCGAACTCAAGGCCCTTTGCCGCATGAATTGTCATTACCTGTACCCCTTCCCGCCGGATATCCAGGCCGCCGCCCTCTGCGGCGCCGCTTACCGAAAGAGCGTCAAGGAATGCAGGCAGATCCCTGTAGAGTCCCGCGATGGCGCCTACATGGGCAAGAGCTTCTTCAAAAGGGGAACTCCCGGCCGGACTTCCATGAATCCCCTCGCCGGGTTTTGTTTCTTTGGAAGATTTTTTCCGGCTTTGCAAAAGCCGATACGCCGCCGCGACGGCTTCCCCAGGAGACAGCAAACGCAGGGAAGCGGCTTGCGTCCCTTCTGTTTCCTGATGAAAGACGGCGGATCTGAGGAGCGCAAGGATCGACTTTACCGGTTCCTCCTCCTGCCAGGGAATTTCCCCGGCATAATCGGCCGGGAGACCGTGATCGGCAAGCGCCTTGAGAATCGGCCGGGCCAGGGCGGCGCTGCGGATCAGGATGGCGCAATCTCCCGGATTCAGCGGCTCCGAGCCGTCCATTCCGGCAGCGTTACTGTCAATGGCAAAGAAACTCGTTCCTCCGCAAAGGGCCGCGATACGGCGGGCTATACCTTCCGCCTCGGAGGCGGCGCTGGGATAGGAACTGCGGTAGAGCCTCACCATTTCTGCATCCGTTCCCCGGAGCCGTCCGCCGGTCAACCGGCCTGCAGCCTCCAGAATCGGAGCGGCACAGCGGAAACTCCGGCTTAATACAAAGCGGGCCGCTCCGGGATAATCGACAGGGAAGCGGTCAATGAAACGTTTATCGGAACCGCGGAAGGCGTAAATCGACTGATCCGGATCGCCGATTACACGAAGCTCCTGCGGGTACATTTCACCTTCCAACGGTTTTTGACTTTCCAATGGATTATGTATTTGTCTCAGCGCTTCGGCAGAATTACATCCGGGAACAAGGAGGCGGATCAGAGCATACTGGGCAAAGTTGATGTCCTGATACTCGTCAATCAGGATATAGCGGAACCGGCTGCGGCAGGAGGCAAGCAAGGCGGGGTTTAGCACAAGAAGCCGTACCGTACCGGCGACGAGATCGTCATAATCAAGGAAAGAACCATGCAGCGTAGCTTCCAGCACACCATGCAGCGTAGCTTCCGGCACACCTTCGCCTGCCGCACGGAGCCGATCCCGGTAAATGCGGTAGAGCGCTTCCGGTTCCGCTTCCGGCGGGGGAAGGCCGAAATCTCCGGCAAGACCGGAAATGGCTGTGATAAAGATTCCGGCCGGCCCGGGCAAAACAAGGCCGCCGAAGGGGGTCTCCTCACCGGGCAAGAGGAGGAAGCGCTTCCGTGTTTCAATATAAGTTCCCAGACGGCGGGAACTCAGGCGTTTCTTCGCCTCTCTTTGAATGATGTCCTGTAAGATAGCATCCCGTTCCTCATCATTCAAAATACGGAAGCCGGAGGGAATACCACGGGCCGGTTCTTGCTCACGGAGGATGGAGGCGCAGAACGAATGAAAGGTACGAACCAAAACTTCCGCCCCGCGTTTTGAAATTCTGCCGCTGCGTTCCCTCAGTTCCGCCGCGGCCTTGACAGAAAAACTGAGGGCCAGAACGGAAACGGGATCGACACCCTTTTCCAGAAGCCGTGCGATCCGGGCGGCCGCCACCGCTGTTTTTCCGGTCCCCGGCCCGGCGATTATAAGCCCTTCGGGCCCGTCCCAGGACACGGCTTTTTCCTGTTCCTCTTCCAGCGTAAAGGGCGTTGCCGCAGCCTCTGCCTGCCGTACAATCTCTGTCTTTTTCCTTTTCAGGAATTTATCTTTGGATAAAGATTTATCAAAGTTTCCTGCAGTATCGCTGCGTGGCTCATCTCCGAACGGAAACAGTTCTCCCGCAGTGTTACTGCTCTTTTTCCCGCCTGCCTTCGGGGGAAACACCCGGATGGTTCCGTATTCACCGTCATAGCCGGGATTGATAAAAACTTCACCGGAACGCATCCGCCGTACCGCATGGGCAAGCAATTCCCCGGAAAGACCGGGACAACGGAAGGCTTCAATTTCCGCGGAGGACATATCCATAAGAACGGCAAACTCGCTGCCCGCCTTTTCAATAAAATAACTGTAGGCGGCATCCACCCGTTTTGATGCGGGGCCTGTTTCAAGGAGTTCCCCCAGCATTTCCCGCAGGGGGATGAGGGAATAATAGGGCCGCCTGTTCCCGCGGGCCCCATCAGGAGGGGAAGCAAAGGGCCCGCCCTCGCTGGGGAGCATTCGGGCCCCGGAGGAATGTTCCGGAACGGCGCTTTCATCCACCGGGCGATCCGCCAGTTCCAGTACCCGGCCCATCACACCCCGGGTCAGGGCCTTGCCGCAGACCGGACAGATGTCCCCGGCGGCAAGGGCCTCATCCGGCCCAAGGCAGACTCCGCAGTTCCGGTGCCCGTCATAGTGGTACTTTCCCTCCTGCGGGAAAAATTCAACG
>JAITES010000028.1 GCA_031281925.1 Treponema sp.
GAATTCCCCGGTTACAGTTTCGGCAAGGCCCGTTCCCAGGCGGGGGAAGTGGTATTTACCACCGGGATGGCGGGATACCCCCAGTCACTCACCGACCCAAGTTTCCGGGGACAGATTCTCGTTGCCACCTGGCCTCTTCAGGGGAACTACGGCGTTCCGGTAAAGCCCAAAAACTGCGAGCCTTTCTTTGACAGTCAGGGCATCCCCCTTCACTTTGAATCGGGAAAAGTGCAGGTTTCAGGCTTTGTGGTTTCCGAGGTCTGCGAAGAACCCAGTCACTTTGACAGCGGAGCCGCTCTTTCTGTCTGGCTTGAAAAAAACGGTGTTCCCGGCATCAGGGGTATTGATACACGGGCTCTCACCAAACGCCTGAGGGAACGGGGTGTGATGATGGGGAAGATTCTTGTGGAGGGAAGCCGGGATGTTACCATTGATTCAGGCTTCGTTTCCCATCCGGTTGCGGATGTCTCGCCTGCGGAAGTAAAAAGTTTCTTGCCCTCCGGTCTTTTGTCAAAGGCAATGGAAAAACGGAGAACCAGCATCGGCGAAGAGGAAGATGACGAAGATTCAGACAGTAATTCTGCGCTTCCTGAAAGACCAAACCTTCTGCGGATCGCTCTGGTGGATTGCGGAGCAAAGGCCAATATCTACCGCTGTCTTCTGGACAGGGGGGTACAGATTATACGGCTTCCCTGGGATCACGATCTGTCGGATATTGAATATGACGGGCTTTTTCTTTCCAACGGTCCCGGGGATCCAAAGGACTGCGGCAGAACCATTGCCATGGTACGCAAGGCTTTCGGCATCGGAAAGCCCGTCTTCGGTATATGTCTGGGAAATCAGATTATGGCTCTGGCCGCGGGCGCCGATACCTACAAGCTTCCCTATGGCCACCGGGGGCAGAATCAGCCCTGTACGGAACTGGACAGGGGCGGCAAAAACAGTAAAGCTGCGCGCTGCTATATCACAAGTCAGAACCACGGTTACGCTGTAAGGCAGGACAGTCTCCCTCCGGGCTGGGAGCCCTGGTTTATAAATGCCAACGATTCTACCATTGAAGGGATCCGTTCCGCGCGCAAGCCCTTTTCTGCGGTACAGTTTCACCCCGAAGGTTGTCCCGGCCCGCGGGACACGGAGTTTCTTATCGACCGTTTTATCGATCAGGTAAAGGAAAGTAAAAATGCTGTTAAATAAAGTTTTGGTGCTGGGTTCAGGCGGCCTCAAGATTGGTCAGGCGGGGGAATTTGACTATTCCGGTTCCCAGGCCCTCAAGGCCCTGAGGGAAGAGGGGATCAAAACAGTTCTTATCAATCCCAATATCGCTACCATCCAAACCAGCGAAGGCATGGCGGACGCCACCTACTTCCTTCCCGTCACTCCCGAATATGTTAAACAGGTAATTGAAAAGGAAAGACCCGACGGTCTCCTCCTCTCCTTTGGGGGACAGACTGCGCTTAACTGCGGGGTGGCTCTGGACAGGGATGGTACTCTCTACAAATACGGGGTAGAGGTTCTCGGCACTCCGGTTAAGGCAATAGAGGATACCGAAGACCGTGAACGTTTCGTGGAACGCCTCAACGAGATCGGCGCGAAGACGCCTCGCAGTATCGCTGCCACCAGTATCGATGCTGCGGTAAAGGCGGCCTCCTCCATAGCTTACCCGGTTATGGTTCGGGTAGCCTATGCGCTCGGCGGGGCGGGATCGGGGATCTGCAGGAATGAAAAGGAACTTCGCCGCCGCTGTGACAGGGTTTTTGCCCGTACTTCGGAAACCAGTACGCTTCCCCAGGTACTGGTGGAAGAGTGGCTGGGGGGATGGAAAGAGATCGAATACGAGGTGGTCAGGGATAGATACGATAACTGCATCACTGTCTGTAATATGGAAAACTTCGATCCCCTGGGCATCCATACCGGCGAGAGTATCGTTGTCGCTCCTTCACAAACCCTGACGGATTGTGAATATCACAAGCTGAGGCGTATCGCCATCGACGTGATCCGCCATCTGGGTATTGTTGGCGAATGTAATATACAGTACGCCCTCGATCCTGCTTCCGAGGATTACAGGATAATTGAAGTGAATGCCCGGCTTTCCCGTTCTTCCGCCCTGGCTTCAAAGGCTACAGGCTACCCTCTGGCCTTTGTTGCGGCAAAACTTGCACTGGGTTATTCACTTGCGGAAATAGAAAACCGCATCACCCTGGCTACCAAGTCCTGCTTTGAACCGGCTCTCGATTACATCGTGGTGAAGATCCCCCGCTGGGATCTGACAAAGTTTAAGAATGTCGATCTCAGCATCGGTTCTGAAATGAAGAGTGTCGGAGAAGTGATGTCCATTGGCCGCAGTTTTGAGGAAGCTCTGCAGAAAGCCCTGCGCATGACGGGGACAGGGGCTCCGGGCCTGGCAGGGGACGACAGCTTCCTCGGCGCCCTCAGCGCGAAGAACAAAAATGCGGAGGGAGGCATAAACCCTGCCGGTATACGGGATGCCCTTACAAAACCGACCGACCGCAGAATCTTTGTCATCTACCGGGCGATGATGGAAGGCTGGAGCGTTGACAAGATCCACCGGCTTACCAAAATCGACAAGTGGTTTTTATACAAGATTGAAAACTGCCTCGAAACGGAGGAGCGGCTCCGGGAAGCCGCTGAGGCCGGCGGAAACGGAGAGGACAAAAAGAAAAAGACTCCCGTGTCTGCGCCGGATCGCGCACTGTTGCTGCGGGCCAAACAGCTCGGCTTTTCCGACACCCGCATCGGCGAATTCCTGGGGCTGAAAGAGATGGAATTCCGCAGTCTCCGGGAAGAGTACCGCATCAGGCCTTCAATAAAACAGATAGATACCCTTGCCGCGGAATACCCCGCAAAAACCAACTACCTCTACATGAGCTACTGCGGTCAAGGCGCCCCGATGGACGATGTTTCACCTTCAGGCCGCGGAGTGATGGTGCTGGGTTCAGGCGCCTACCGCATCGGAAGCAGCGTAGAATTTGACTGGTGCTGCGTCAACGCCGTGGAAACAGCCCGCAAGCTCGGCCGCTATACCATCATGGTGAATTGCAACCCGGAAACGGTTTCTACCGACTATGACATGTGCGACAGGCTCTACTTTGAAGAATTGAGCCTTGAACGGGTTCTTGACATCTATGAACGCGAACACCCCGGCGGGATCATCCTCTCCATGGGAGGCCAGATACCGAATAACCTTGCGACCAGTCTCTACAGCGCCGGGGCCCTGATCTACGGCACGAGGCCTGAGTCCATCGACATGGCGGAAGACAGAAACAAATTCTCGGGCCTTCTTGACAGGCTGGGAATTGAGCAGCCTGAATGGAAGGAACTTACCGATCTTGATTCCGCCAAAGCCTTTGCGGCCGAGTCAGGCTACCCCGTACTGATCAGGCCAAGTTATGTGCTCTCGGGGGCTGCCATGAACGTTGCCTGGGACGACGACACCCTTGAACGGTTTTTGCGTCTGGCCGCTGATGTCTCGGCGGAACACCCGGTTGTCATCTCAAAGTTCATTGAGAATTCCAAGGAAATCGAAATTGATGCGGTGGCCCGCAGGGGAGAGATCCTCTTCCATGCCATCACGGAACATATCGAAAACGCAGGCGTACATTCCGGGGACGCAACAGTAGTTCTGCCGGCCCAGAGACTCTATATCGAAACAATCAGGAAGATCCGCAGAATCAGTGAGGAGATTGCAAAAGCCCTGGATATTACCGGGCCATTCAATATACAGTTTCTCGCCCAGCGGAACCGGGTACGTGTCATCGAGTGCAACCTCCGTTCCAGCCGGAGCTTCCCTTTCTGCTCCAAGGTGAGCCGGGTCAACATGATCGAGATGGCGGTAAAAGCCATGCTTGATGAAAGCGTACAGAAGGCCCCGGCCAGCGCGCTGGATCTTCCCTGGGTGGGAGTCAAGGCGGCGCAGTTCAGCTTCGGCAGACTTCACGGAGCGGATCCCGTGTCGGGGGTGGAGATGGCCTCCACCGGAGAAGTAGGCTGCATCGGTTCGGAACTTTCCGACGCCTTCCTCAAGGCCCTGCTCTCCGTCGGCTACCGCCTGCCGAAGAAACGCGTCCTCCTTTCCACCGGGCCCCTTGAAGACAAACTCGGCTTCCTTGATTCGGCGCGCAAGCTTGTCGCCATGGACTATGAACTCTACGCCTCCAGAGGAACCGCAAAGTTCCTGTCGCAAAACGGAGTAAACGCAAACGTACTCAACTGGCCCCTTGAATCAAAGGAACCGAACATTACAACATACATCAAAAAACGGGAAGTTGACATGATCATCAACATTCCCAAAAACAACCGGGAAACGGAACTGAAAAACGACTACCTCATCCGGCGCATGGCGGTTGACTTCGACATCCCCCTCTTTACCAATGTCAAGGTTGCACGGGAATTCATCGACGCCCTTGCATATCAAAAGGAGAAAGGTCTGGAAATAAAAGCCTGGGAAGAGTACGTGTAAACTTTCGTTCCAGCTTTATCTATTTGATAATACTGGTTTTCCCCGGGCTGCTCCTGCCTTCCAGATTGGGCAGCCGTTTTTCCAGGGCCGCCAGGGATATTTCCACATCTTCATGCACTTCGTGTGCGTTTATGCAGCCGACAGTGATCATGTCGATGGGCCTGAGTATATTCCAGTTAAATGTAAGTCCGACATAGGGGGTAGTGCGTCCCGCACCCATGGGCTTAATGGTCATCACCGGCTTCTTCGCCTCGTGGATGATGCGTATAACCGATTCAATTTCCACCTGCATCATAAAACCGACGCAGTTAAGAATCTGAATGTAGGTTTCCACATCATATTCGTTGAGATCCGCATACTGAATGATCTCCGGCATGTGGGCGCTGAGACCGGGGATGAGGCCGTACTCCCGTATCATCTCCGTATACTGGGGCAGACGGTCAATGATTCTTTTATTTTTGTTGACCAACTGTTCGCAGCTGGAATGATGGATCAGGCAGAAAGTGGAACCAAGTTCGGCGCTGGCCTTGAATATCGCCCTGGTCTCCTTTCTGGCAGCCTCCGTATCGTCCACATTGATAATGGGGGTGTCAATGAGGATCAGCTTTTTCCCTATTTTATCCTGAATGGCCTTGATCTTGTCCATGCAGTCGGGAGCCGATGAAAAGGGAGCCATCCAGGCGTCTATGCCGTAGGGCAGGAAGGCGTTGATCACCTGAAGGGTGGCGTCAACGGTGGAATGATAATCTTTGATAAAAAGATCCGCCGCGTGTCCCGTATGACTCCAGCCGAATATCCAGTTGGATCCGATTAATAATCTCGGCAGGGAAACCCCCGCCACCGTTGTTCTGGGAAATGCCATGTTATACTCCTCCAATTATTCTATACTAACGTCTGTCTACACTTAATTCTACCGGATAACGCCCCGCTTCTTCAAGGAAAGCGACGACGTTTTCAGGCGGCGTACCTCCCTGGATTGCGTGGGAAGGGGCCAGAATATAGCCGCCGTTTTCTCCGAGGACGCGGATGCGCTCACGCACTTCCCTGCGTACATCTTCCACGCTGCCGAAAGGCAGGGTCGACTGGACACTCACTCCTCCATGAAAACAAAGCCGATCCCCCCAGTTCCGTTTGAGCGTTTCGCTATTCATGCCCCTGGCATCGAACTGAATAGCCTCAAGGACATCGATTCCCATGTCAACCAAACCGTCGACGGCTTCCATCACCGCTCCATCGGTATGGTACATTACCTTCACACCGAACTGGTGGAGCAGCCTGTTAAGCCTGACATGATGAGGCTTAAGAATTTCTTCCCATAAGGTAAGAGACACAAGAAGCCCGCTCTGCTGACCTATATCATCGGCGGTAAAAACAATATCAATACCCCCTTCTGCGGCGGTCAGGGCACGCTCAAAAAAGGCCATATAAAAATCGGTGACCTTTTCAAGCAAACAATATGCCAGTTCAGGATCTGTCAACAAAAGGGCAAACATATCCTCAAAACCAACCATGTACCAACTGGTCTCAAAGATATTTCCGTTACCCATCACAATAGCGTATTCACCGTCGATA
>JAITES010000129.1 GCA_031281925.1 Treponema sp.
AAGGTCTGTCCATAAAGTAACCGACTTTATGGACCGACACTAAATACGAATCCGGAGGTCTGTCAGATAATCACTAACCTCTGCGCTCCCATGAGGCCAGGCGCTATATGTAGTGTCGGGTGGAATGTACGACACTACGCAAATTTGGTGTCTGTCACCCCTGCCCCTTCGTTGAAACGCCGCATCAGTTCCGCGGCCTCCCTGGACACGCCCTGGTCAACCATGATGACGGCGACCTCTTTGGACGCGCCCTTTTCCATATTTGCGGCCACGTCCTCATACCACTGCTCAGGCTTGCCGGGGAATTCGGCCTTCAAAGCTTCCGGCAGCTGTTCATGCTCTGTAGGCACGTGTGTTTCGGTGCCGGAGGGGGAGGAGCAGCCTGCCAAGCGCCGGGTCAGGGCCCGGCCGAAAGGCCAAATTCGGCCTATTGACAATTTGAGTATTTGTGGTATAAAATATTCTGAATTTATTATATTTAGGTAAGGGGCACATCATGTGGATACTTTATTTTATCCTCCCTCTTGCCGGGTTAACTTTAGGCTGGACTATTAGATGGCTGTACGCCAGATATCAACTTACGGCATCGGAGCAGCGCGCCGAACGTATAAAACAGGATGCGATAAAGGAAGCTGAAGCTAAAAAGAGGGAGATCCTTCTTGAGGCAAAAGACCAAATTATCCGCGACAGAAACCAGCAAGAGAGGGAAACCCGGGAAAGAAGGGCCGAATTACAGCGTTATGAACGCCGTGTAGTCCAAAAAGAAGAGCAAATCGATAAAAAGATAAGCCAGATTGAGAAAACGGAGGAGCTTCTTTCAGAAAAAGAGAAGGTTTTTGAACAGCGGGAAGTGGCTTTAGGCAAGGAGGAGGAACGGTACCGGGCGGAACTGGAGCGGATCTCCGGCCTTACGGCAGAAGAAGCCAAGGCTTTGATCATTCAAGACCTTGAAAACGAGGCCAAACACGATGCCCAGGCTCTGACCAACAAGATAGAAGCCGAGGCGAATCTCGCCGGGGAGAAGAAGGCCAGGGATATTTTGCTGGCTTCCATCCAGCGTCTTGCCACGGAAGTAACCGGAGAAGTTACCGTTGCGTCGGTAAGTCTCCCCAACGAGGAGATGAAGGGCCGGATCATAGGGCGGGAGGGGCGGAATATCCGCACTCTGGAGACGCTCACCGGGGTGGATATCATCATTGACGATACTCCCGAGGCGGTGGTTATCTCCTGTTTTGATCCGGTACGCCGGGAAATCGCCAAGGTGGCTCTTGAACGGCTTATTACCGACGGGCGTATTCATCCTGCCAGAATCGAAGAGATTGTTACCAAGGTCAGCAAGGACATTTCCCAGAAGATCTTTGAGGAAGGAGAAAAGGTTCTCTTCGATCTGGGGATACATAACATCAAACAGGATGGTATCCGGGCGCTGGGGCGGCTCTACTTCCGTACCAGCTACGGTCAGAATGTGCTGTCCCATTCCAAAGAGGTGGCTGTTATTGCGGGAATTCTTGCCGCGGAGATAGGCGCAAACCGGGATATTGCCAAACGGGCCGCCCTGCTTCACGACATCGGCAAGGGTGTGGAAAGCGATTCGGACCTGAACCATGCGGAAATCGGCATGGACATGGCCCGGAAACTGGGGGAGGATCCCCGGATTATCAACGCGATCGGGAGCCACCACAACGATGTGGAGCCTTCCTGCATCGAGTCGGTACTGGTTCAGATTGCCGATGCGATCAGCGCGGCGCGGCCGGGAGCCCGGCGGGAAACGCTCGATAATTACACCAAACGGCTCGAAAATCTGGAAAATATCGCCATGGGCTTTACCGGAGTGGACAAGGCTTTTGCAATCCAGGCAGGCAGGGAACTGCGCATCATTGTAAACAACGATGCGGTTACCGAGGATCAGAGCCGGGAACTGGCAAAAGATATTGCCAAAAAAATCGAAAACGATCTCCGTTATCCGGGGAGAATTAAGATCACCATCATCCGGGAAACGAGGATAGTGGAATACGCCCGTTAATACGGCCCTTAGCCGGCAGTTTTTTTGCCGGCTTCCACTTCATCCTGAATCTCAAGGAGCAGCTCAATCTGGCGGAAAATAAAATCCCGATAGTGGGGGGAAAGTTCCTTGTAGAGATTGAGCAGTCGTGAGAATTTGGGATCTTCCTCCTTTAAAAACATTTCCCCCTGACCGGTTTTTAGCCAGTCTTCGTTCACCGAAAAGGAAGAGCAGATAAGCTTTATGATCCGGTTATTGACCGTGCGTTTTTCTGTCTCTACTCCCGCCAGGTAACCCGAAGACAGGGAAATAACCCGCGAAAAATTGGCCTGGGTCATACCCAGAACGCCCCGAAGAAGCTTGATGCGATAGTTGATGGTTTCAGGTTTTGACTCGTTCATTCTATCTAAAATACCAGACTATGGGCAATATGTCAAAGCCGTTTTATAAAAAAACGGGGAGAATTTTCCAAAAATCCTGATAAATCTTATAATTCTTTAGATAATGCCAGGAAATTTAACTATCTACCTGAAACAGCGCCGGCGGTATACTATTGCTATAATATCTTGATGATATATCCCAAAGTTTCATGTTTGGGCAGATTCAAGTGTCAAAAGGCAGGTTTGTATGGCATGTATGCGGGCTCTGATGATCGGCGATGTGATGGGAGAACCGGGTCTTAAGGTTCTGGAGCAGCAGCTTCCCTTGCTTATAAAGAAATATAAAGCGGATTTTAGCATTGTAAACGGAGAAAATGCAGCGGCCGGCTTCGGTATGACCGAAGATATACTCCGGCGGATCATTGCCGCCGGGGCCGATGTGGTTAGTTCCGGAAACCATGTCTGGGAAAAGCGGGAGTTTTGGCCTGTCATGGAGAGAGAAGAGCGTCTCCTCCGTCCGGCCAACTATCCTGAGGGGGCTGCGGGGCGGGGTTCCGTGCTGGTGGAAAAGGCGGGTATTGTCTGGCATGTGATAAATCTCCAGGGCCGGGAACTGATGAGTAATATCGATTGCCCTTTCAAATGTTTCGACAAACTTTACCGGAAAGATTCATCCGTCACGCTGGTGGATTTCCACGCGGAAACGACCGGGGAAAAGGAGGCTCTGGCCTACTACCTTGACGGCCGGGCCGCCGTTGTGGCGGGAACCCATAGCCATATTCAGACTGCCGATGAACGGCTCCTGCCCCGGGGAACGGCCTATATCAGCGACCTCGGCATGACCGGGGTTCAGAATGAAGTAATCGGCATGGATTTCCGTATATGTCTGGACAGAGCCCGGAAACAGATTCTTTATAAGATGGAATGTGCTGAAAATACCGGAGAAATAAGAGGTATCACGGTGGAAATTGAAGGAGAAACAGGGAAGGCTCTTTCGATCCGGCGGATCGGCTTTCCTCCTGCAGACTAATCATGAAGCGGAAGTGGATTGAGTGTATTATTCTTTTTTTGGCTGTTGTGGTAATAGCGGTTCTGCTGGGCCGTGTCTATGAAAAAACAGATCTCGTTGATTCAGATTCATACATTATCGGGGACAATTATGGTATACAGAGCAGATCCGAAGAATCCCTGATCCTGTGTTTTATCGGGGTATATATTTTTCTGGGAGTCTATCATCTTTTTGTCTTTTTAATACACCGGAGAGAACCCTACAACTACAATATTTACTATTGTCTTTTTTCTACGCTTATGGGTGTTTATTTTCTTTTGGGAACCAGTGTTTCGGCACAATTCATTCCCGATAGAGTCACCGTCCTCCGGCTGGAAGCCTGTATACACTATGTGCTCTTCCCGCTCCTGGCTTCCTTTGCGGAGGAACTCAACTTCAGGAAGGTGAATCTTCAAACCAAAATCTGCCTTATGGTGTTCCTGCTTCTCTCGCTGGGGCAGGCCCTGTTTTTTCTCCGGTTCGGCAAAGACATCCATAAAATCTGGCAGGTTTTGATAATTGCCGAAATCGTATATGTTACAGGCCATGATTTTATTTATGCCTTTGTCTGCAGGATGCAGGATTTTATAAAGACAGGGGCGGAGAAGGGAAGGAGAATCACTGCCGGCATGGCCTTTGTCCACACCATAATCAATACCCCGGCGGGAAATATGTTGATAGGAATGATACTGCTGTCCATAAGCGGCCTCTTCGATGTTATTGACAGTTCTTTTTTTCATCTTGACCTTTTCCTGATACGTTACGGTTATTTTGTGTTTACCATCGGAGCGGCTCTCGTGATGGTCAGGGAATCCGGTGAACTGTATCAGCTTCTCGGCCAGGCCAATATGAATCTGGAGGCGCAGGTCGCCGAACGGACACGGGAACTGGAGGTACAGACTAATCTGGCGCAGGCGGCCTCCAGGGCAAAGAGTGAATTCCTTGCCCGTATGAGCCACGAGATCCGTACTCCCCTCAATGCGATCATAGGGCTTGCCGAAGTGGAATTGCAGAAAGACCCTTCGGGGGAAACGGGGGAACATCTTGACGAGATGTACAGTTCCGGCACCGCACTCCTTTCCATTATCAATGAACTGCTGGATATTTCCAGAATTGAATCGGGCCGTTTCGATCTGGTTCCTCTTGAATACAGCACGGCAGTCCTCCTTCGGGACTGTATAAGGCTTAACATGGTGCGGATTGGCTCCAAGCCCATTGAGTTTAAGACCGCCATAGAGGCGGATCTTCCCGTTAAGCTTTACGGAGACGAACTTAGAATAAAGCAGATCTTCAATAACCTTCTTTCAAACGCAATAAAGTATACCGAAACGGGCACAGTAACTCTGCGTGCCGCTTCCGCCGTCTGCGACGATCCGGAATACTGTGAACTTTGTATTGAGGTGGAGGATACGGGAAAGGGGATACGTCAGGAAGATCTTAAAAATCTTTTTTCCGAATACCGCCGTCTTGACGAAAGGACAAACCACGGCATAGAAGGGACAGGCCTGGGGCTTTCCATTACCAAACGATTGGTGGAACTGATGGGCGGCAGCATTAAGGTGGAGAGTGAATACGGCAAAGGAAGCGTCTTTAGTGCCCGTTTCCGCCAGAAAATTATTGATCCGGCGCCGCTTGGAAAGGAAACGGTAGAGAAACTGGCATTACCGGAGGGCTGGGGTGAAGGCCGGCATAATATCATGCACATCGATCACTTCCAGATTCCCGATAAGGCGGTACTGGTAGTGGACGATGTGGCGACCAACCTCAAGGTAGCCCAGGGGCTGCTCAGGCCTTACGGGATGCATATTTCCGTTGCCAAAAGCGGGCAGCAGGTCATAAAGATTCTGAAAGAATCGCCCATTCATTTTGATCTTATTTTTATGGATCACATGATGCCTGTCATGGACGGCATAGAAACGGTACGGTTCATCCGTAACAATATAGACAGTGATTATGCGAGAAATGTTCCCATTATTGCCCTTACCGCCAACGCCATTAACGGAACGGATAAACTGTTTATGGATTCAGGATTTCAGGATTTTTTGTCCAAGCCCATTAATGTAAAGAAGCTGGACTCCATATTGCGCCGCTGGCTGCTTCAGGAACCCGATGAAGTCCGTTTCCGGGCATCATAGATTATCCCGCCCGACAGGGCTTCCAATCCAGATGCCTTCTCCCAGGTAGTCTATTCTCCTGCCTTCGATTAGAATCTGTACATCTTTGACATTTGAAAATTCCGTAGCGGTCCATACAATTTGTCTGAGCTGGGCGGCATAGCCTTCAACGCCATAGGTGTTAAAGAGAAACTCATCATTAAAGCTGATATAGGCGGTACTGCCCTGAACGGTAAGGGTAAGGATGCGGCTTCCTTCGGGAACAAGACTTACAATGCCCCGGCGTTTTTCTTCCGCATTGGGGCCTGCCAGAAGGGCTTTAAGGGTATCCAGCATGGGGGAATCTGAAACGGGAATCTTTCGTACAACGGAACTGCGCAGAATGGCGCCATCGTTATCCACATGGGTAAAATAGATGGTTCTCTCCCTGGCCGCGGTCTGGGGCTGTTGAACGGGAGCCGCAGGCCGCGCGGGAGCGGGTTTGGCCGCAGGGGTAGTTTCTGCAGGCGGAGCGGGTTTTTCAGGCTTGGATGGAGCCGGTTCGTCCTTTTTTTCGGGAGGGGGCTGCGGCGTCCGTTCCGCGGGAACTTCAGGCGGCTCCGGGGGAGGGGTCTCTTCTTCCGGCTCTGCTTCCCCGTTTTTCAGGGGCCCTGTAAGAAAGGGTATCTCGATATTGTTCTGTATGAGATTTTCCCGGATGGTTTCCTGCTTGATAAAGAAAACGCCGGCGATCATGATAAAAAAAGCTATCCAGAAAAGCGCCGCCAAAGGAATTTTCCGGCCCGGAGAGGATTTTGCAGGTTTTTTTCTGTTATCTTTTTTACGGGGCGCCACGTTACAATGATACTTTATCCGGGGCCGGCAGGCAAGTGAGTTTGTCCGGGTAGGTTCCCTTATCTGCGGGCATCGTCCCGCTTAAATGGGGGCTCTACCGCTTCGGAAACCAGCATCGAATAGGTTTTCGGCTTTCTGTAGGCGTTTCCCCAGACTTCCCGTTTACGGGAAGAGCGGATCTTGTCCATATCAAATTCCGCAATAAAAATACCTTCGGCTTCACCGGCTTCCACAATCAGACTGTCTCTGGCTTCAAACTGATTCGGACCTGTCTCCCCGTAGGCGATACCGTCAAAGGCCAGGGAATGACCGTTGCAGTCGTACTTCCCTCCCGCATAGTTGGTCATGGCGATCCCCGTCATGTTCTCGAATGCCCTGGATCTCAACTGGCTTTTTCTGTTGATCTCTATGGGGCAGGCGTTGGGTACCAGTATTATCTCTGCGCCTTTGAGCATCAGTATCCGTGCGCTTTCCGGGAATTCCCTGTCGTAACAGATCATGGCGCCGATCTTTATCTTCCCGCAGCGGGTATCAAGGTCTGCAACATAAAAATCGTCCCCCGGAGAGAGGTATTTCTCCACATAAAAATCGCAGGTGTGAACTTTTGCATAGGTCATGATGGAATTTCCAAAACGGTCTATCAGGCTTACCGTGTTCCGGGGCAGGCCGGGCCATTTTTCAAGGTAACTGAGGGCTATGGCCATGTTCAGTTCCCTTGCCTCCCCGCAGAAACGCGTAAAAAAATCACTCTCCCTGTCTATGGCGTTTTCTTTCCAATTTTCCGGAATTTCCGGAGTACTGTCCCGCTCTTTCGTTCCGGCGGAGGGCGGCGTATCAAAGGTATAGCCTATGTTCCACATCTCGGGGAATAAGGCCAGATCCGCGTCCAGCTCTTTTGCCAGCCTGCAATACGCAATGCCTTTTTCCAGATTTTCTTTCTGCGCTTCCGCCGAAGCACCGGCCTTTGAGGGATTCAACTGTAACAACGCAACCTTGAATGAAGCCATGGTTTTTCCTTTTGTATGACTATAGCCGATCTATTCCGTAAAGGCAATTCCGGCGGCGAATTGACAGGCCTGCGGAAAGAAGGGATACTTAAACTTGTTCCGAAACCAACCGGGTTTTGGAACAAACTCAAATGATTAAGAAAAATGCCGCAGGGGCAGTGTTGTATGCCGCTGTCTTTCTGACTTTCCTTCATGCGCCGCTCTGGCCTGAAGAGGCTGCAGGGAAACCTGATTCTGTAATTTCCGATTCTACCACGGTGAACCTTACCGTCTCCAGTCTCCCGGAAGCGGCGCTGAGCATAACGGAAAAACTGAGCATCCCCTTTCTGCAGGGAGACAGTCCCCTGACCGAGGGGAACAATCTCAGCGCCTCTTTTACCGCGGAATTTACTCCGGTTTCGATCAACGGCTATGCGGAATTTGTCTGGACTCCGCTTGCCTTCCTGCAGTTTGTTTCAGGCGGCCGGGCGGGTTCAGGCTGGAACATAGAGCTTTTCGGGAGCGATGTGCGGGGCATCGGCATCAACCGCCGCCGGGCCGATGGTACTGCCTGGACGGACGCGGAAGCCTTCGGCGGCCTTACCTGGATGGTCAAATCCGGCGCGGTATTCCAGTTTGATGCGGCGGCTTTATTTCCCGGCGACTGGAACCATGTTGTATTCCGGCTCTACCAGGAACTCAACTTCTCCTCATTTTCCTCCGCCAAGGCAGGGGAATCATGGTACTATGCCAACGATTTTGGCGAAAACCGGAACGGTCAGAATTACTACGCATCGTATCTTTTCGGCTATCAGATGCCGCGGAAACCTCTTTTCCTTGATATGGCTGCCCTCATGGCGGAACAGTACCGCTTTCTCTACCATGTGCCGGGCGGAGATGAGTGGGGCGACGATCTTGACCGCTGGGTGTTTTCCGCTCTCTTTAACTTCAGCTTTACCGGCTGGTTCAGCACCGCCCTTATCACTCAGGTGAGAACCATGAGGAATTTCAGCAGCAATACTGCGGATCTGGAATTCTATCAGGATCGCCGCATGGCGGACGGCAATCCTCTGGGGCTGGAGTTCTACCGGGTAGCGGCAATATTCAGCTTCAAATTATAAATTTTTCAAACTTCCAGGACAGTCCCCGGCCCTGCGGGCAAGCAGAAACAGCAGATCCGAAAGGCGGTTTATGTATGACAGTATCTCTGCCTCTATTCCCTCGGCCCTGTCAAGGCTTACGAGCCGTCTTTCAAGCCGGCGGCACACTGTCCTGCATACATGGAAGACTGCGTCCTGCCGGGAACTGCCGGGCATTATGAATGAGTCCAGCGGAGGGAGTCCGGTTTCCAGTTCCGTAATGAGTTTTTCAATGTTTTTCAGCGCAGGGGCCAGGGCTTCCCTGCTTTGATAGCCCGGCAGGGCAAGTGCGGAGGCAAGCGCGGAAAGATCCTTCTGCAGTCCCTCTATAAGCTGCCCTGCGTCCGCAAGGGAACGGGCCAGGCCCAGAAAAGCGACAAGCTCATCCAGTTCCCCCAGACATTCGATGCGGAGACTGTCCTTGCCCAGCCTGTTGCCGTCGGCCAGATCGGTAGTACCGCCGTCCCCTCTTTTCGTACTGATGCTCACTCTGTTTTTCCCTCCTGCAGACTTTCCATAAAGGCCGCAAGGCCGCTGCCGTTTTCAAAGCGGCCCTGGAAGAAACCGTTTCCTCCGCCCCCGCGGCCGCCCAGGCTTTCCATTTTTTTGCCGAACAGGGCCTTGAGATCCTTGCCCTTGTCCCGGGTAAAGACGGCAAATTTCAGGTCTGTTTCCGAGGCCAGCACATAGAAACTTCCGTTCTTTTTCTGTGCGGCCCGGCCTATGCGGAGCAGTTCTTCCATGCTCTTGTCCCCATAAGTTTTTACGATCAGCGCGGCGACGGACCTGTCCGCTTCGGCGGCAAGCAGGACGGCTTCGTTTTCCGCAACGATTTCTTCCAGTTCACCCAGGCGCCTTTCCAGCCGGGCGCTTTTTTCAAGCTGGATCAACGCCGCTTCGCCTGTTTCGTGCAAGGGCACCCTGAAAGCCCGGCTTACGGTTAAGGCATTTTTTCTCAGAAGCCGGCTCTCTTCAAGGCAGCGGCGGCCTGCGATAAAACCGACACGGGTCATGCCCTTGTACTTCTCGGCTCCCAGGATACGGAGCATGCCGATTTGTCCGGTGGAGGCGCAGTGGGTGCCGCAGCAGGGTGAAAAGTCATTGCCTTCGATCTCTACTACCCTGATCGCATCCTCTCCTCTTGGCGGCGCCTTGCGCAGGGGGAAACGTGAAATATCCTCCGGAGGACAAAGATGGATGATTACAGGGTGGTTTTCTTCAATGGCGTCCATCACCGCGTCTTCCGCGGCAAGCAGAGTCTCTTCACTTAAAACAGGGCTGTCCACATCAATGGTGCATATCTCTTCCCCCAGACGCATGGAAACGGTAGCTTTTCCCGTGATCCTCAGTATTGTTCCCGAAAGGAGATGCTGGGCCGTATGGCAAACGGTATAGTCCCGGCGGCGGCGCAGATCAAGCAGACATTCTACAGGCCCCGGCTTGAGCCGCCGGGCGTCTTCCGCACCGACAATATGAAGAATCTCTTCTCCGTCTTCACGGACATCCAGCAGGGCCGCCCCCTGAATGCTTCCCCGGTCGGCGCTCTGGCCGCCTCCTTCCGGATAGAATATGCTTCTGTCCAGAACAAGGGCCGCCTCCTTCTCTCCGATATGCCGGATCTCCGTTAATTCCGCATTGTAAGGGTTTGCAGAGAAATACTCATAGTACAGTTTTTTAGTTTGCATTGAGATCACTATAATTGAAAAACGCTATAATGTCATGGCCGCCATAGATGTTTTCTTCAATTTGTTGTATTATGAACCTGTTCCAAAACTAACCGGATTTTGAAACCGGCCCGGAGGAATAGATTTTATGAAATACACGATCTTCCCCGTAGTTATTTTCTGTTTTGTGTTTCTTTTGTTCCTTTCCGCCTGTTCCGGCAAAAAGCAGGATTCAGCCTCTGCTCAGGCAACGGATAATTCTTCCGGAGCCGCCGCTGCGGGAAAAAACTCAGGCCAGGCAAAATACACCCAGGACGGCAAGCGTATTATCACCATCGGGACATGGTACGACAAATACTATGTAAGCAAACACCGGGACATCAACGAAGATCCCAAAATGGCAGACCCCGTCAGCGCGGAATTGCAGCTTAAAAAGATACGGGAAATAGAAGCGAAGTATAATATTGTACTCCAGTATGTCAATTTGACCTTTGACGGGGTACGGGAGAGCATCAACACCTCGATCCCCTCGGGGATTCCGGATGTGGATATTTACGAAGTGGATCTCCAGTTCGGTATTCCTGCGGTGCTCCATAACTATGCCGTCTCCCTGGAAGAGATGGGTCTCGGTGGTACGGATGTCTTTACGGATCAGGTGGTCATGAAATACCTCAATGTTCTGGGCCAGAGGGAAAATTTCCTCTTTATGCCTTCCAACGGCGGGGGAATCGGGGCCTATGTTCTTGCCTTCAACCTGGATCTCATCAGACAGGCAGGGCTGGAGAACCCCCAGGATCTCTATGACCGGGGAGAATGGACATGGGACAAGTGGCGGGAATATCTCAAAAAAATTACTCAGGATACCGATGATGACGGTATCCCCAATATTTACGGCTGGTCAGGCTACTGGAACTGGATGCTTGCCAATCTTCTCCTTTCCAATCAGGCGGGAATCGCTCCGGGGCCGGAGGAGAAGCTTTCCGATCCCAAAACCCGTGAGGTGCTCCAGTTTATCTATGACATATACAATACGGATAAAACCGCCCGTCCCTGGGATTCTTCCAACTGGGAGATCAATAACAGGCTCTATGCGGAGGGGCTTTCCGGTTTCTGGATAGGGGCCGACTGGATCTTCAACGAGAACGGCGGCGCCAATCTTCCATTCGAGATTGGGGTTTCCCCCTGGCCGCGCGGGCCTTCGGGCAGTTTTGAAGACAACCGGCATAGCCAGCCTTCCGGTAACTGGTTTCTTATTCCCAGGGGCGCGGCGGACCCCCGCTTTGTCTACGATGTGATGTATGACTGGTTCAACTGGTATGACGGCGATCTTTCCGTTGCCAGGGCCAACGAATGGTCAAAAATCATGTACATGAACAGCAGAAACTTCGACTACGCACTGATGATGAGCATGAAACCCGGATCCGATGTGTGGCAAACTCTGGAGATGGACTTAAACCTGTATCCCCTGATTACCGGAGAAGCCGGCCCTGATGATATTATCGTTGAATACAGGGATATGGTGCAGGCAGCCCTTGACAGCTACTTCAAATAAGTCCCGATTGGGCAATAAGCGGATATGTACAGGAAACAGATTCCCGTATTTGGAAAAGTTATGAAACTTCGTTTCATGTTCGATTCAATTTTTAGGTTTGGCATTCCATGCGCAGCAGTTCTGTTCTGCGCCGCTCTGTTTTCTTTTTCCTGCCGGCGGAATGAAAAGGCCCCTGTTCTGCCGGAAAACGTTCAGCCTGCGGCGCAGCATTTTTCTTCATACCTGGACATTCCCGGCGTTACTCAGGCGGAAATTGACGCAATCGAAAACCTTAAAATCCGTACTCCCCTTTTTACCTACGGCATGACGATGAGTACAGAGTGTTTCCGTACCGAAAGCAACATTACCTCCGGTTTTTCCGCCCTCTACTGCCAGTGGCTTTCCGATCTTTTTGGTATTAAATTCCGGCCCGTGGTCTATGAATGGGACAAACTTCTGGCGGGCCTTGCAAGTCATGACATCTCCTTTTCCGGGGAGATCCCCGCCAGCCTGGAGGGTGACGGAAGCTATTTCATGACGGACCCCATTGCCGAAAGGCGGATTAAGATTGTCAGCACGGAAGGCGCCGACAGATTGGAGATTCTGGCCCGCAGCCGATCGCTTAACTATGGATTTCTTGCCGGAACCAATACGGAGGCGCTCGTTTCGCCCTATATTTCTCAAGCCTATAAGTCCGTCCAGGTTTCAAACTACAACGAAGCCTATCTCAAGCTGGTACTCAAAGAGATAGATATGCTCTTTATGGATGAAACGGTGGAGGGAATTTTTTCCCTCTATGGGAATCTGATGATTCAGGATTTCCAGCCGATCACCTACAACATGGTATCCATGGCCACGGCAGATCCTGAACTGGAGCCTGTCATTTCCGTGGTCAGAAAATATATGCAGAGCGCCGGTTCCTACCTTATTGCCCAGATGTACAATACCGGTTACCGGGATTATCAGCGTTATGTGCTTAACAGCCGCCTTACGCTGGAGGAACGGCGGTACATCAGGCAGCATCAGGAAGCGGGTCAGTCCATTAGCGTTGCCATAGAGGCGGATGACTATCCAATGAGTTTTTATAACCAGAAAGAAAACGCATGGCAGGGTATTGCGGTGGATCTTTTGGAAGAGATTGAAGATCTCTCGGGCCTGCGCTTTGTCTTTGCCAATTCGCCGAATGCCACCCTGCAGGAAGTTATGGACATGCCGGCCAATGGCAAGGCCCAAATGATGATGGGCATGGTTCGTACTCTGGCCGGCAAGAAAGGCTACCTGGCAACCGATTCCTATTATTTAACTGATAACTATGCCTTCATTTCCCTGTCACATGCCCAGGACATAAGTCTTGCGGATGTTCCTTACAGGAAAGTAGGACTGGTAACCGGTTCCGCCTCCGCGGAGATGTTTGCGGAACTGTTCCCGAACCACCGCAATACGGTGCACTACAGGGACAGACACAGTTCCATTCAGGCCCTGGGCAGGGGAGAGATAGAACTCCTTATGGGTACACGGAATCTGCTGCTCCTTATCACCAACTATATGGAACAGACCGGCTACAAGGCAAACCTGGTACTGCGCCGGCCCTATGAATGTAGTTTCAGTTTTGCGGCGGGGGAAAGCACCCTGGCATCCATTGTCGGCAAGGCCCAGAATCTTATGGATACCAGGGCCGTGGTGGACAACTGGACACGCCGTGTTTTCGATTATTCCGGGGCCCTTGCCCGGGCGCAGCTTCCCTATCTGGTGGGAGTATCCATACTTTTGGCAGTGATTCTGGCGCTTCTCACGCTTGTCTTGATACGGCACCGGCAGATGAATGTCCAGCTTGAAAAAACGGTACAGCAGCGTACCCATGAACTGGAACTGCGCAGCGCGGAACTTGAAGTGCAGACCCAGGCGGCCAAGGTGGCATCCCAGGCCAAGGGAGAATTTCTGGCCCGGATGAGTCACGAGATCCGTACTCCCCTTAACGCCATCATCGGTATGACAGAGATTGCCCACCGGGCGGAAACCATCGAAAAAAAGGATCAATCTCTCAACGAAATTACCATTGCCTCAAGGCATCTTTTGGGAATCCTCAACGATGTGCTTGATATGGCAAAGATCGAAAGCGGTAAATTTGAGATTA
Source organism: Treponema sp. (assembly GCA_031281925.1). GTDB lineage: Bacteria > Spirochaetota > Spirochaetia > Treponematales > Breznakiellaceae > JAIRNJ01. Next base: position 13,833 of record JAITES010000129.1, read on the forward strand.
TCCAGTCAGTTTTTGGAATACAGGCTGCCATGCAGGAAGTAGCGGCAATCATTATCCGCCGCTGTGATGAAAAGTACATCAACTTTGAAACCGAATTTGAAAGTCTGGGCAATACGGGAGTTCTGGGAGACAAGCTCAGGCTGAAGCAGATACTGATCAACCTCCTGGGAAATGCGGTAAAATTTACCCCGGAGCAGGGAACCATCCGTTTTCTGGTGCAGAAAACCGGAGAAACCGAAAACTCCATGGATATTCATTTTTCCGTGATCGATACGGGGATCGGCATAAACGAAGATCAGATAAAGAATCTTTTCAATGCATTTGAACAGGCCGATTCAAGCATTTCGGCGCGTTTCGGCGGCACGGGACTCGGACTTGCAATCAGCCAGAATCTGGTCAGGCAGATGGGGGGACTTATTACCGTTTCCAGCGTCCCGGGGCAGGGTTCCTGCTTTGAATTTACCCTTCACATGGATACTGCGGAGAACCCGGATGTGGAAAATGAAGGACCGGAAAACGACGAACTGGTTTTCCCCGGCAAACGGCTGCTTCTGGCGGAAGACATAGATATTAACAGGCTGATCCTTAAAGAACTGCTTACCGAAACAAAAATTGAAATTGATGAGGCCGCGGACGGCGCAAAAGCCCTGGAAATATTCAATGCCTCCCCTCCAAACTACTACGATCTTATTTTTATGGATGTACAGATGCCCAACATGGACGGTCATGAGGCAACCATGCGTATCCGGGAATTGGATCGGCCTGATGCAAAAACCATACCGATTCTTGCCATGACCGCCAGCGCCTACAAGGAAGATATAGACCGGGCTCTGGCCGCCGGCATGAATGCTCACCTGGCAAAACCGATAAACATTAACGATGTAAAGGCTGCCCTGAAACAGTGGATTGGGAATTGAACAATGCGTAACAGATTAACTGACGAACTTGCAGTCTGCGGACTGAATGCCGTAAAAGCCCTGGGGGAGTATCATCCTGAACGGATAAACCGTCTTTTTTTGCGGGAGGAACAGCTTAGGGTCTTTAGTCAGACCTGCAAGAAGCTTGCGGAATGGAAACGCCCATACAAGATCTGCGAAGATGAAGAACTGGAACGGCTCTGTAAATCTCCCCGGCACCAGGGTGTAGTGGCAATGATGCTTCAGCCTGAAGTGGAGGGGGCAGACGAAGAGGATCTGGACACATGGGCAGCGGGAAAAACGGGACTTATTCTGCATAACATAGGCAACGATCACAATCTGGGAGCAATAATACGTTCCGCCGCCTTTTTTGATGTTTCTTATGCTGTCATCAGCGAAAGTGAGAGGGAATCGCTGTTGACCACCAGTGCCTACCGTGTTGCCGAAGGGGGCATGGAGCATGTCTGTTTCCGCCGGGTACAGAGTACCGCAGCCTTTCTAAAAGCGGCGTCAAAACGAATCATTACCATTGGTACGGATATCAGGGCCCGGCAGCGAATAGGAGATCTGCCCCTTATACTGACAGAAGAGGCAAAGAAACCCAAATACGGCGGAAACACGGATTCAAAACAGGCTCAAGAGTCGAGGCCGGGTATTGCATTGGTATTGGGAAACGAAGAAACCGGTCTTTCCGAGGAGATCCGGAGCCTCTGCAGTATCCTTGTCCGTATCCCCGGCACGGGCCTGGTGGAGAGTCTCAATGTTGCCCAGGCAGCCGCACTATTCATGTACAGCCTTTACGAATTTTCATGACAGATCCGGCATGGCAGGCATTCTGCAAATTCCGTCGTAAATTCAGGAATCTCTGCGAAAAAACCGCCGCCGAAATGCCCCGCTTAAAGGATCTGCAGCAGCGCCTGGCGGAAACAAGGCAGGGGCCGGCCTATACCGTTGATACTCCGGTTGTATACAACGAAGCTCTGGACAGCATTACTAAAACAGATGAGATAAAACTAATTCTGGTAGCCGATAATCCCGGCAGAAAGGAACAGGCTCCGGAAAACCGGCGTTATCTAGTAGGCCCTTCGGGAAAACTGGCGGAAAAATTTTTCCGGGAGAATCCTGTTTTGGGCATTGATTTCAGGAAAAATGTCATAATTCTCAACAAAACTCCCATTCACACTCCCCGGACAGGGGAATTGCGGGAGCTTTGCCGCGCGGGAGGCCCGGAACTGCAGGCGCTTATTGAAACAACACAAAAGAAGATGGTAGATCTCCTGCAGGAATGCTACTACGGACTTTCAAAGGATCCTGAAAAACCCCTTCCTGTCTGGATTATAGGTTATTCGGAGATGAAAGAAGGCGGTATTTTCGCGGTTTATACCGAATCCCTGAAGGCTGCATCTCCCGGATTGAAAGAATCCCTGTTTCTGTACCGTCATTTCTCCATGAATCAGTTTACCATTGACCTTGCACGGCAGCGTAAAAAGGGAGAATCTCTGCAAAACTGTCTTAACAGGATTGGTTTAGCCTACCGTCTGAGAATAGTGGGCGTATAAAAGCGTTGAACAAACTATCTGTCATCAAATCAGGAAGTGTTTCGAACGGAAACCGATGCAAAACGCAATAAATTGTTAATTTTTTTTTAATTTTTTCGCAAATTCTCTTGCCATAGTTATAATAGCAGTATATACTTTTTATAAATCAATTCATAAGGAGTTCATTTATGGCAAAGCAAAGCATTCAGATTCCCAGTGTTGTTCTCAAATCCTGCATCGATCAGTACGGGCTTTCCCCGGCAAAGGTAGCTACAGACATCAGTTTGAGCCAGTCGTCAATTCGGCAGCTCATCAACAACAAGATGAAGATCTCGATCCCCATCGCACTCAGGCTGTCAAAGTATTTTGGCAAGACTCCCGAATACTGGATCGATCTGCAGAACAAGTATGATGTTGCGGAAGCCGCCAAGGATTCAAAACTTTCTGCGGTTCTCAAAGCCATCTCTCCTGCCAAGAAGGCCGAAAAACCCGCCAAGAAAGCTGCCGCCCCCAAAAAAGCGGATAAAGCTCCTGCCAAGAAGGCTAAGCCTGCCGCCAAGAAAGGCAAAGCTGTTGCCGCTAAAGCGTCCGCCAAAGCAGCACCTGCAAAAGCGCCGGCAAAACGCGGCCGCAAGCCTGCCGCTTCCAAGGCCAAATAAGGAACATTAAAACTGTCCCCCAAATTAGTTTTGGGATGGGTTCAGGTTTTAAGGGGGTTTTGACATGGTTCAGCGTCAAAAGCCCCTTTTGTATTAGATCTAAACACGGAAAAAATTTAAACAACGAAGCGCAGAGACCGCATGACTGGTACAGATACTAATTCGTGTC
>JAITES010000205.1 GCA_031281925.1 Treponema sp.
CCTCATCCCACAGTGCTGTATGACCAGGACATCCAAATACGGGATCCCTACAACACATATATCAGGCCGGGGCTTCCTCCGGGGCCCATTTCCGCCCCCGGCCCGATGGCTCTAAAGGCTGTGTTTTACCCGGATTCTAACGATTACTTGTATTTCCGCCTGGTGGACCCGGCGGAGGGCCGCCATTACTTTTCCCGGACCTTTGACGAACACATACGCGCCGGCGTTCTGTACGTTAAGGGGAGAGGTCTTTGATGCGAATCTCCGAAATAACCGTGAAGGAGGTAAATGACAAGCTGGACGCCGTAACCGTGGTAAACGAGTATGTCCGTCTGGAAAAACGGGGCGGCCGGTTTTGGGGTTGCTGCCCGTTTCACAACGAAAAGACCGCGTCCTTTACCGTGGACCCGGAACGGAAGCTCTACTACTGTTTCGGTTGCCATAAGGGGGGCACGGTAATCAGTTTCATTATGGAGATGGAGAAGCTCTCCTTTCCCGAGGCGGTGGAAACCCTGGCAAAACGTTCGGGGGTTGAGGTTATCTACGACGGTTTTCGGGACAACAAGGAGGAACGGGAGAACGCCGTCCGGAAGGAGGAACTCTACGATCTCTATCAGCGGGTAGCCGGGAGCTTCCATCATTGGCTCATGAAAACCGGGGAGGGGAAGCCGGCGCTGGACTATATCGTAAACCGGGGCGTCAGCGGAGAACTGATAGAACGATTCCGCCTAGGATACACTCCTCGGGACCGGTCCTGGCTCTTTGCATTTCTGTCCGGTAAAGGCTATTCCCCGGAATTCCTTGCCGCCTCGGGACTCTTTTCCCCCAAATACCCTCGGTCATCCTTTTTTTCAGGCCGCCTCATGTTCCCCATTGCCGACCGCCAGGGGAGGACCGTCGCCTTTGGCGCCCGGTTTCTGGCGGCGCCGGGGGAAGAGGATACCGGGGAAAGTCCCAAATACATTAATTCCCTGGAATCGGGGATCTACAAAAAAGGCCAGACCCTTTTTGCCATAGATCAGGCAAAGGCGGAGATACGCCGGACTAAGGAAGCCTATCTTGCCGAAGGCTACATGGACGTCATCGCCCTCCACCAGGCGGGGATCACCAACGCCGTAGCCCCCCTGGGTACGGCGTTCACCGAAGACCAGGCCAAACTCCTCAGGCAATGGGCGGACCGGGTAATCCTTCTCTTTGACGCCGACAAGGCTGGTCAGGACGCGGTGGTCAAGGCCATTCTTACCTGCCGGAAAAATGGCTTGTCCGCTTCCGTTGCCGTTCCTGGCCGGGGGCTGTCCGAAGACTCTGCCTCGCCGTCTTTTTTTAAGGATCCCGCGGATATTTTAAAAGAAAAAGGGCCTCTTGCCTTGCAAAAGAGCGCGAAATGTTGTATAATCGACTTTGAGTATCTTGTGAGTCGCGCAAGGGTTCTTTTTGATTCTTCCGGCGCTGAGGGGAAAGCCAAAGCGGTAAATTTTATGTTCCCCTATGTAGAAGCCATGGATTCAGAAGTTTCAAAGAACACCTGCATAGAAGACATCGCGGATGCCTTTGGGGTTGAACGACAGGCGGTACAGGCGGATTTTAGACAATACGGTCGAACAGACGGCCAGAAACGGGTAACAGTTCCCAAAGACGCCCCGCCCCCCCAGGTAAAACCGGTTCGCATGAGCGACGAGCTTTTTTTACTCACCGCGGTTTTGGTAAATCCTGACTGGTACCCAAAATTGCGGGCATCTCTTTCATCAGTATTACCTATAGAGGAGATCGATGATCCCCGGGCTAAGGAACTCTTTATCGCGCTGGAGGAATGGTTTAGAAACGATGCGCCGGGCATGGATGATCTGCTGGCTCGTATACAGGATGAGGCCCTGCATAATTTTGTCCTTGAACAGGCCGCTTCCCAGGCTTTTTCCCGGAATCCGGAATTGCTTTTTGGAGAAAGCATGAAACGGATACAGCAGAAGCGGCTTGAGCGCAGACAGACTGAAATCATTCGTGAAATAGAGACTCAAAAGCGCGGAGATACAAGCAGGGGTTTGGAAGATCTCCTTGCGGAAAAGGTTTATATTGATGCCGAACTACGCCGGCTTAAGGAAGCTAACCAATGACAGATTTGACTACGCCGGATATGGCGCCGCCGGATGATATGGCGCTGGATCCCGCTGTTCTGAAGCTTATTGAATATGCCAAGGTAAAGAAAAGTCTTTCTTACGATGAACTTTCCGATTTCTTGCCTGAACATATTGCCAATACCGACAAGATCGAGCAGGTTCTTGTTTTGCTTGAAGTCAATAACGTTCAGATGATCGAGGAAGAGGCTGCAGGGGAAGATGAAAGCGAAGGAGATCGCCGGAAAGCCTCGGATACCGAAAAGAAGCGTTTGGTATACAACGACAAAGAATCTTCGGTGGATGATCCCATCAGGCTTTACCTGAGGGAGATAGGCCGGGAAAATCTTCTGACGGCAGAACAGGAGATAGAACTCTCCAAGCAGATGGAAGACGGGGAGAATATCATTAAGAGCGTGATAAAAAAATCGGGGATGATAATTCCGGAATTTTATCACATTGCCAGCAGAGCCTTCTCCAAGAAAGACCCCAGAGAACTCAATTTCTCCAAGAAAGAGATCACCGAGTACATGACCGAGCGCCGCAGGCTCAACCAGTTTTACAAGGAACCCCTCAGACTTATCGGGGGAGACCTCAAGAACTACATAGAAATCAAGCGACGCCTCATTAACCGGGGGGGGAACTTCTTTACCGACTCGGAATTGAGCGAAATCAGGACGCGTATCCTTTCGGTTATTGAAGGCGCGGAGATTCATCCTGATGAGATTACCGGATTCTCCGAAAAATTTGTCCAGGCCGCGAAGAAGATCAAGCGGTTCAAGAAGGAACAGGAACGGATTGAAAAGCGGCTGAGGGTTGGGTCCCTCAAGGAACTGCGGATTCTGGGCCGGGGACTTACCATCAGGGAAGAACGGGAACGCCTGGAAAGCGAACTGGAACTCAGTTCCGACGAGATCAAGGAACTCATACGGCATATCCAGGTGACGGAGAAAAAACTGCGGAATATGGAAGCCGATTTTGAGGAATCCGTGGAGAATATCAACCTGATGGCCAAGGAGATAAGCCGCGGCCGGGTGATGATGAAAAACGCCAAGGACCGGCTTATCAAGGCAAACCTCCGCCTGGTGGTATCTATCGCCAAGAAATACACGAACCGGGGGCTTCATTTCTTCGATCTTGTACAGGAGGGGAACATTGGTCTTATAAAGGCGGTGGAAAAATTCGAGTACCAGAAGGGCTTTAAGTTTTCCACCTACGCCACCTGGTGGATCAGGCAGGCTATTACCCGTTCCATTTCGGATCAGGCCCGGACCATCCGGGTGCCGGTCCATATGATAGAACAGATCAACAAGGTAACCCGGGAATCCCGGCAGCTCATGCAGGTTCTTGGCCGGGAGCCTTCGGATGAGGAGATAGCCGAACGTCTGGGCTGGACAGCCCAGCGGGTCAAACAGGTCAAGAACGTGGCCCGGGAACCTATCAGTCTTGAGACTCCCATAGGGGAAGAAGAAGATTCTCTTTTAGGAGACTTCATTGAAGATAAGGATGTGGAAAACCCCGCAAACCAGACCGCCTTTACTATCCTGCAGGAAAACCTTTCCCAGGTACTTTCTTCCCTTCCTGCCCGGGAGCAGGAAGTGCTGGAGTTGCGGTTTGGTTTGAAAGACGGATATTCCCTGACTCTGGAAGAAGTCGGCCTTTACTTTAACGTAACGAGGGAACGGATACGGCAGATTGAGGCTAAGGCCCTTCGACGGCTCAGGCATCCCAGACGAAGCCGCAAATTAAAAGATTATCTGGACCATTAGGGGGAGTGTATGGCAATGGAACAAGT
>JAITES010000256.1 GCA_031281925.1 Treponema sp.
GCGGCCGACCGGGTATTGCTGGAAGCCGGGTTCTTCCCCGCGCCGGACTTTGAGGCCCTCTTTACCGGTGTAAGCGCCATCCCCTGGGAGGCTTACATTCCCAAAGGCATGGGGCTTTCCGTGGTCAAAGTCCGTTCCAGGTATTCGGCCCTGGCCGCGGAGACGAGTATCCAGGCGGTAACCCACAAGGCAGCGGCGGAAAGACTCTGCAAGGCCTGGAATATTCAAAGGCTTCCGGAACAGGAGTCCCCTGCGGAACTGAGGGTGTATATCGAAAAAGACCGGGCTTCAATCCTCCTGGATCTCTCGGGCGACCCTCTCTTCAAACGGGGCTACCGCAGGGAGGGGGGAATTGCGCCACTGCGGGAAACTACCGCGGCGGCGATACTGCTCCTTTCGGGCTGGAAGCGGAAGTACCCGCTCTGGGATCCCTTCTGCGGTTCGGGTACCGTCCTCATTGAGGCAAGTCTCTACGCGTGGGATCTTGCGCCGGGCCTGGGCCGGTCTTTCAGTCTTGAGAATCTTTTGCCTGCCGATCCCGCTGCGGAAAAAGAGGTACGGAAGGAATTTACCGCAAAATTCACCGGGGCGGAGGAACCCTTTGCCGGGCAAACGGCAGTGAACGGAGGTTCCCCCCGGGAACATCTGATCCGCATCTACGGCAGCGATACCGACGGCCGGGCAGTCGAAATGGCCCAGGCCAATGCGAAACGTGCGGCATATCTGGCAGGGCCCAAAACCGCAAAGACAGTGACCCTGCCGAACATAAGGGTACAGCCCATGGAGGAAGCCCGTCCGCCCCAGGCAGGCGCCGGGGAAACTTCGGGTCAAGCCCGCGGCTTTATCGTTACCAATCCTCCCTATGGAAGGCGGCTGGGAGATCCCGGAGAAGCGGAAAAGATATACTCAAGGATGGGAAAACTGGCACAGCATTTTCCCGGCTGGAAACTGGCGCTAATCTGCGACCATCCGGGATTTGAATCTTTCTTCGGAAGAAAAGCGGATTCGTGCAAAGAAATTACCAATGGCGCGGTGCAGTGCTATTTTTATCAGTATGAAGAACTATAAGAGGAGCTTTAATCCATGTCGATTATAGTTGAACATGATAAAAGAAGAAAAGAGATTCTCGAAAAGGCTCTTGATGTCTTTATGGACGAAGGCTTTGAAGACGCAACCTTCCAGAAGATCGCCGACCGCTGCGGCATTACCAGGACTACCCTGTATATATATTTCAAAAACAAAAAGGAAATTTTCAATTACAGTATAAAACAGCTTCTCAGTGAAGTTGAAGAAAGTATCACCGCCATCCGCAATGATGACAATCTCACATCTGCAGAAAAACTAAAAAAAGTGCTTTCAGACATTATCGACAGGCTGGAAAAAAACCGCCGGCTTCTCTCGGTCATTCTGGATTACCTTCTCTACCTTTCCCGCAGCGACAGCGATCCTGAAACAAGAGTCCGCCACAGAACAGTAAGGCTGCGCCACATTCTTTCAAGCATGGTCATTGAAGGTATACGGAAGGGGGAGCTGGCGGAGGTAAGTGTAAAGGATGCGGTTGACATGCTCTACGGGCTTCTTGAATCGGCTGTTTTCCGGCTGGTTGTGCTCAAGAGGAACTCAATTTCAGATCTGAAACAGGCCGCAAGCCTTACCGTTAACCGGCTGACCGCCGGATAAAGCGTGAGCGGAAATTAATCATGGGCCATTCAACAGAACCTTTGCGTTTTGAACATTCTGGCGGTATACTTGACATAGCGGAAACAGGCATAGGATTCACAAAAAAAATACTCGGTATAAAACAAAACCCTCTGCATTTTGAGTGGATGGAAAATTCTGGATTTATCCTTGCCGAACAGTTTGGAAGGAAAAATACAAACGGTGTTTTTGACGGCCCGGAATATCAGCTTTACACCGGAAACAATAGCGCGGAGCCTCTCAGACTCTACTCAGGCTCCGGCGGTGACGAATGGAAAATCATCACGGAAATTGTAAACGCCAGGGCCAAAAAAATCCTTACCATGGAAAACCGGATATACCGGCTCATGATAAAACACGGATACGAAACCTATTCCATAAGCGATTATTATGTAGTGCACTACAGCCTGAAAAGGCCAACCGGGAACTCCGCCTATTACACCATCTATCTTAAAGACAACGAAAGCCTGATCAGGCTTATTTCGGTTCATTCTGAGGAAGAATACACAAAGATTATCGATCAATTCAGGGAACGGACTGATGCAAAACTTAAAGAAGAATGTCACATTGATAAAGGAATCCTCAAGCCTTCGGAATTCAAACGGGTAATGACAGAGATACTAAAAACCGTCCCCTAAAGATCCCCTGCAATGAGCATGGCTTCTACCAGGTGTCTATATGCGGTATCACAGGGCGGAGAGAGGCTGAATTATTCCCAGCTTTACAATCCCGTTGTAAATAAACTGGACAGACAGCCCTGCCAACAGAAGACCCATGATACGCTCTATGACGGAAACCCCGGTGTTGCCCAAAACCCTGTGTATCAGGCCGGAAAAACTCAGCACCACCCAGGCAACAGCCAGTGTAAAAATGACGCTGATAAACAGCATGAGATAAACGGCAGGATTTGTATCTCCCCCGGTAAAAAGAATGATGGTTGTTATTACTCCGGGCCCTGCCAAAAGGGGAATCGCCAAAGGAAAGATCGCCAGAGACACTCCCTCTTCGGAATCCTCATTATCGGCCGTCTTGGATTTCGAAGGCCTGCCGAACAGCATCTCCATGGAAATGATGAACAGCATAATGCCGCCTGCAATAAAAAAAGCTCCCGGCTGTATACCCAGCAGAGAAAGAATCCATTTGCCAAAAACAATAAAGAGGGTAAGGATAATAAACGAAACAAAAACAGCCTTGCGGATAATCAGCTTCTTCTTGTCCTGGGGAATATGTGAGCTAAGGCTTAGGTAAATGGGAACAAGACCGATGGGATCGATGACCATAAAAACAGTAAAAAAAACCGGTAAAAATAATGAAAGCATAGTTACATTATAAACAAGACGGACCGGAATGTCCACGGCGGTCTTTTCCAAACGATAATGCCGGGATATTATGAAATAAGAAAGCTGTTTATATGTGCCGCAGGGAGCGGCTTGCCCATGATCGAATCAACACGGCGAATAATAGAAGCCCTTAAAGCCGTCCCCCGGGGAAGCGTGAGCTGCTACAGGGACATCGCCCTCAGGGCAGGAATCCCAAACGGCGCCCGCCAGGTTGTCCGTGTTCTTCACTCCATGACCCGCAAATACGATCTTCCCTGGTACCGCATCATCAGGGCCGATCACCGGATTGCCTTCTGTGAAGGCGAAGACCGGGATCAACAGGCGGCACTGCTCAGGACGGAGGGGATAAAAGTTTCAAAAACAGGAAAAGTGGAGAATGATTTTTATGACTGGAACCGTGCGGAAAAACCGGGCAGGCGGTGATTCACGCTGCCTGGTTCTCCATTACTCCCCGATGATCTTCACCAGCACCCGTTTGCGGCGCTGACCGTCAAACTCTCCGTAGAAGATCTGTTCCCAGGGGCCGAAATGCAGTTTCCCTGCCGTTACCGCGGCCACCACTTCGCGCCCCATGATCTGCCGCTTCATGTGGGCATCGGCGTTAACTTCCCCGGTGTTATGCCGGTAGGAGGCTACAGGCTCATGGGGAGCCAGCTTTTCAAGCCATGCATCAAAGTCATGGTGCAGGCCGGATTCATCATCGTTAACAAAGACACTGGCGGTAATATGCATAGCGTTCACCAGGCACAGCCCCTCCTGTATCCCCGACTCCCTGAGCAGAGATTCAACTTCGCCGGTAATGTTGATAAATTCCCTTGGCTTCTTTGTGTTGAACCAGAGTTCTTTGGTAAAAGATTTCATCGTTCTTTCTCCTTATAATAATTCCGTATCAGGGACATAAAGTCCTCACCGTAACGTTCCAGCTTTACCTCGCCCACACCGGAAACCGCAAGAAACTGTTCCGGGCTATGCGGACGCTTTCTGCACATATCCCTAAGAGCGGCATCGGAAAAGATGATATAGGCGGGCTTTCCTGCTTCCCGGGCCAGACGGGAACGCAGTTCCTTGAGACGGGTAAAAAGGGCTTCGTCAAAAACCGGGGAAAGATCCTCCTGCTTTTGTATCTGCTTTGTTTCACGGGGCAGCATCATCGAAAGCCTCTTTTCCCCGCCGAGAACTTCCCAGGCTTTCTGCTCAAGGCAGAGAACCGGATACTCGTCCCCTTCGCTTACAAGATAAGCGTCCGCCAGCAGCCGGTCAATGATCAGCCGTATCCTGCGGGCATCGGTATCGGCCATGATCCCGTAGGTACTCAGTGTATCAAGGCCTGCGCCCCGGATCTTTTCCGTCTTTGCGCCGCGCAGTATATCTGTCACCATTGATTTCCCGAAACGCCGTCCCCGCTGCGAAAGACGGAACACGCAGGACAGTATCTTCTGCGCGGCAACGGTTATGTCAAGTTCGTCAAAACGGGTGTTGCAGTTGGAACAGTTTCCGCAGTAGGCCGCCGCTTTCTCCCCAAAATAGGAGAGAAGCCGGGCACGGAGACAGTCGGAAGAGGCGGCATAAAAAGTCATCTGTTTCAACAGTTCCAGGTTATGATCGGTAAGGGCTTTATTCCGTACTTCTTCTTCATCCCCGTGGGTAATAAGAAACGTGTTGATCCGGACATCCTGGGGACTGTAAAGCAGAATGCAGTCGGCGGGCTCCCCGTCCCTCCCGGCCCTTCCTGCCTCCTGATAGTAACTTTCAATGTTTTTAGGCATGTTGTAGTGTATCACGAAGGATACATTTGACTTGTCAATTCCCATCCCGAAAGCGTTGGTGGCAACCATCAGGGCTTTGCGGTCATAGATAAAATCATCCTGATTTTTATGCCTCTCCTCATCGGCAAGCCCGGCGTGGTATCTGGCAACTCCGTAGCCGCGGGTTTTCAGGCTGAGGTACACCTCCTCCACCGCCTTGCGCGTGGCGCAGTAAATGATGCCGCTCTTCCCCTTATGCCGTTCAAGATAGTCCAAAAGGGCCGCTTCCCTGTTTTGGGGCCTCTGGACTTCAAAGTAAAGATTCTCCCGGTTAAAACCGGTACTGACATTAACAGGATCTTTCAGGCGGAGCAGGGCAAGTATATCCTCGCGGACCTTTGCGGTGGCAGTGGCGGTAAATGCAGCGGTAACCGGCCGCTTCGGGAGACGCTTGATAAATCCGGCAATGTCAAGGTAGCCCGGCCTGAAGTCGTGGCCCCACTGGGAAACGCAGTGGGCCTCATCAATCACCACCATGGATATGGGAAGCTGCCCGGCAAGCTGATTCATGTCACTGCGGCTTAAGCGTTCCGGGGCAACGTAAAGAATGGCGTATTCACCCCGGAGTGCCCGGTTCATGGTGTCGGCATATTCGGCCTGGTTCAGCGCGCTGTTGAGGCAGGCCGCATGAACACCGGAACTGCGCAGGGCCTCAACCTGATCCTTCATCAGGGAAATAAGCGGGGAAATCACCAGGGCAAGGCCTTCAAGTATAAGCGCGGGGATCTGGTAACAGAGGGACTTTCCCGCGCCTGTAGGCATCACGGCAAGCACATCCTTGCCGGCAAGGATGGCGTCGATCACCTCCTCCTGCCCCGGACGGAAACCGGCATAGCCGAAGTAGGTTTTGAGGATCGTGTAGGTATCTTCCCTGCGCTGTGTAATATTACCACCCCGTACCGTTTTTTTGCATCAGTTTCCTGAAACCATCAATGGTCATAAGACCCTCCCTGGTAACAGGCTTTACCCATTTCCCGGAGTACAGATAACGCTGTATGATGTATATTCTCACAAACTCATCGGCAAAGATCATAAAAAAGACGGCCAGAAAGGGAAGACGCAGCAGCATTCCTGCAATGGCTGTAGCGGGAATCGTTACAAAATAAAGTGACATCAGTTCCACGGCTGTACCGAATACAGACTCTCCTGCGGAACGGAAGATATTGTTGGTAATAAAATTGCAGGATCTCAGTGTTCCGGCAAAGGTATATATAAGAAGCATCATCTTTGCATAAGAGACAGCCTCGGCCCCGAGCCCGAAAAGGGTAAACACCTGTTCCCGAAAGGGAAGCAGAACAAGGCACACAAGGAGGGTGAGCGCGGGACACACAAGAATAAACTGTTTTGCCTCCGTGTATGCGTTAAGGTGATTCCCGGCGCCCACCTTGGCCCCAACCATCACTGCGCTGGCGCCGGCGAATCCCGTAAAGAACACAAAGATAAAACTTTCCAGAACGCGGAATACCGCTATGGCCGCAATTCCCGCCTCCGCCTGTCTCCCGATGATTATATTAAGGATAAGCTGCCCCGTTCCGAAGAAGATCTCGTTGCAGACAATAAAAAAACTCTTGGTAAAAAACTGCTGAATAAAAGATACACCCCAGCGGAACTGATCCCGGATACGCAGAATAAAAGTTCCCCTGTCAAAGATACAGAATACGTAGAGCACAATGACATGAACGATGTTGGAACATACAGAAGCAATGGCGGCTCCAGGCACCCCCAGCTTCGGAAAACCGAGATTTCCTAGAATCAGCAGCCAATTCAAAATAATATTGGTAAACACCGATACTGTTGATGCAAAGAGCGGAATGCGTACCTTTTCTATGGAACGCAGAAGAGAACCTATTGCGACGGCAAAAACAGAAACGGGGTAATTAAAACCGATAATCCGCAGATATGTAACTCCAATACTGCTGATGCTTTCCTTGTCGGTATAGATCCCCATAATAAATTCCGGCGCAAAGACAGCCAGTGCGCCGAAACCAAAACTCACCGCCATCATGCAGCTCAGCATGATGCCGTAACTGCGGCAGATTCCCTTTTCGTCCTTTGCGCCCCAGTACTGGGCGATAAAAATGGTTCCTCCGTTACAGAAACCAAAGTAGCCTGCAAACATCAGATTCCCGAACTGGGCGCAGATCCCCACCGCCGCTACCGCAAGTTCCCCCTGGGTACCGATCATTATCGTATCGACAATGCCGGTAGAATTTGCCAGCAGAGTCTGCAGGGCTATTGGGATACCTATGCCCAGCACATTCCGGTAAAATTGCCGTGTCCCGATAAGAGGCGTTTTCATTCAGGATAAAAGTGTATACCTGTTTAGTTTTTTTCCATCTGCAGAACGATATGGATTCCGTCGGTTTTTCAGATACGACTGGTATGCGGCGCTGCTTTCATAGTATGCATCAAGACCCTTAAACGAAGAAGACTCGTCACAACGGTACAGTTCCATCAAAACCGGGAAAAGAGGCGATGAAATTATCTCCCCGGTACGGAAGAGGGGCAGCCGGGGCAGGGCGGCAGGAAGCATGTGGTTCCTGACAAGATAGCACACACCGGTAACAAGGCTTCTGTCAAATTCCAGCCTTTCAAGGAAGCGCCGGGCGACCCATTCCCCAATTTCCGCGTGTCCGGAAAAACGCCGCCTTCCGGTCGATTGGGAAAGCGGCTTTCCAATATCGTGAAAAAGCAGCCCCAGACTCAGGAGGAGATCGAAGTCTCCTCCGTTTACCGGCTTGCGGTGCCGGAAGGTTTCCATGGTATGCGACCAGACATTCCCCTCGGGGTGGAACTCCTTGGAATGGTCTACATCGTCCATCGCGGCAATCTCCGGCCACAATTCTGCCGCCAGACCGGAGTCTTTCAGAAGCTGAAAGCCCAGATCCGGCCGGGGAGACACCAGTAACCCCGTCAAAAGTATCCGCTGCTCTTCGAGTGAAGGGAGAGGGCCGCCGGGTTCTTCGGAGGGTATCCGCATGAAACTTCGTTTCATCTTCGATTCAGTTTTTAAGAGCGGCAATGTCTCCGCAGCGGAAATCTTCTCAACAGTCCTGTAAGGGCCATTATAACGGGCATAAATCAGCGCCGCGTCCATAAGAAGGCGGAACCTTTCCGGTCCCGGATCGGCCCCGGCGCAGTCCGCTTGTACGGAAGGCCCCCCTTTTTTCAGGCCGAGGAGAAAAGGGTACACCCCCTCAGGGTCATGAAAATGGCCTGTATGCAGATCCTGGTAAAACGAAAGCAGCCTGAAACTCCTATACAAGTGAGGCTGTTCTGCTTCCGCGTTATCGCCGTCATTGCAGCGGAAATACCAGGTAAGACCCTGCGCCTCAAGGGCAAGATCGGCAAGACTCACGCCGGGGAAACGGATTTCCGCGCCATCGAAAGCATCGCCAAGGATCCTTACAAGATCGGCTACCCCTGCATCGGTTTGCAGAAAAACATAAGGCAGACTTTCCCGGCCAAGATAGCTGTCTATGGCGCTAAAGGCACAGGCATAAAGAGAAAAACCTGCGTCCGTAATGGAAACAAGCCCCGAAGCAATTGAAGCCATGTATGTTTATGCACCCGGCTTCTTGCCGGGTTTTTTCCCGCCTTTTTTAGCCTTTGGCACCGCTTTGGCTTTTGGCGCCGTTTTGACCTTTCCGCCGTGCAGAGCCTCCATCAATCCGTCAAGCCTGTAGGCCGACACTTTCTCCGCCTTCCTGAATTCGGCAGCTACCTTCCCGACAAGCTCCCTGCCTGCCGCATCGGTTTCAATGCTGTAAAAGAGAGAGCCAAAGAAGAGGGCGTCTTCAAAGCCTTCCTTGTTAAACCAGGTAACCTCATTAAAGCGGTTCAGCCCCAGAATACGGCGGAAATCATCAGAAGTGTAGTTTTCCAGAATGATTGCGGCAGCCAGATTCCCGGCCTTCACGGGGCTCTCAAGGCCCTTATACGCCGCGGTATCATCCGGCGCCGTTCTTGCCAGAACCGCCTGCATAATGTCTACCGCCTTCCGGGCATCACCTTCGCTTGATCCCGATTTATGGAGAATTTCCCGCAGTTTCCGTGCAAAACCCCAATGTCCAAAAGCCAGGGCCGCGGCATCCCTGCCCCGTGCGCCTTTCCCGATAACCGGCCGCAGCAAAGATACTACGCCGTACACCATGACAGCCATTACGGATTCCGGAGAATAACTTTCGGACAGAATGGTAATAATACGCTTTACGGTTTCTCCGAATATTTCAATAATATCACCGTCATCAATTTCTGAATACTCAAGAGGCTTCCCGTCATCGTCAACAGGATTCCAGGGCTCATACTTTCCCTCCGCACCGGCGATATAGAATTTTGCCGTTTTGACAAAGGCCAGGACAGGTTCCCTAAAGGCTTCGATAAGCCTCGCGCTTTCCGCATCCGCAAGTTTCTGTGCGGAATCGGCGCTTTTTGAACCGGCAAGGGATTCGATTAATTCAGGTTTCAGAATCTCCGCAAAACGGTAGTACAGTTCACCCAGATAAATATCCATTATGGCGGCCTCAAGATCCGGCACGCCCCGCCCCTTAAGATCGTTGTTAAGCCGTGCCCAGCGGCCCCTTGAGTCATCTTCAACATCATGAATGTCAAGATAAACCTGCGCCTCATAACCTTTCAGGGCCACAAAAAGCCCCCGTTCACTCAGATCCTTGCTGCTCCTGATGTACCACAGATTGGAACGCTGTTCCCGAAGCAGGGTAAAGTATTGGGCCTCACTGTGTATCGAAAGGGCTTCGCTCAGGGTATCCTGCCTGCTGGAACCATCGGCCTGGGGAATAGCGGGGGAACTCTGCCTGATCCAGCCTGAAGCCTCGTAGAAAGAATTATTGTAGAAGATCAGGGCCTTATCGTCCCAGAGCCGGTTGGTGTAGGCAAAGACATTTTCGTTCACCGAGCCGCCTTCGCTGTAAAGATCATAGATACGGAAGTCCGAACTCCCGGAAAAAAGCGCCCGCCGTTTCATCAGTGGGAAGATCTTCTGTTCATGCTGCTCCACCAGCCACTGATCGCACTGCTCGTCCCTGTATGAACGGCGGTATTCCATGCCGTACTTCTCTTCAAAGCCTTCAATCTGACCATGACCGAACATGGGCAGCCCCGGCATGGTCACAAGGAGGGTACAGATCCCCAGATACTTGTCCCCCTTGCCGAACTGGGCCACCGCGGTGTCCTCATCGGGATTGTTCATAAAGTTTACAAAACGCTTAAGAATTTCAGGATCAAATTCCAGGGTATTCTTGATTGTGGCCCGGTACTTGGCGTTCTCCTCCATCTTGAGCATGTTCATAAAGGCCGAATTATACACCCGGTGCATGCCCAGGGTACGGACAAAGTAACCCTCCATCATCCAAAACGCTTCGGCGAGAAGCAGCGTATTGGGCGCCTCCACCGCGCAGCGGTCAACCACCTCCCGCCAGAACTCATTGGGAATCCACCGGTTAAACTCCTCGTTGGTCAAGGCATGCTCCGCCCGGCTTGCAATATCACCGCCCCGGCCGGGTTCAGGATACCAGAGCCGCTGAATATGCCGCTTTGCCAGAGTCATGGCCGCATCAAAACGCACGATGGGGAACTGCTTGCAGACCCCCACGATGGTGGAAATCACCGCTTCACGGGCTTCCGGATTCAGAAAATCTATCTGGGCGGTATCGTTCCAGGGCATGGAGGTACCGTCATTGCCATGGTAGATGTAACGCGCCTCTCCCGTACGGTTATCGGTACGCTTGAATACCACCGCCGCATCGCTGCGGGTAAAGTAATGCTCTTCAATCTGTACGGTAACATCATCCCTGCCGGAAAGATTCCCGCAGTTGTAGTTATAGGTTGGGAAAGGCGGATAGGGAAGCTGCAAAAAACGGTCGGGGTGTTCAATGACCCAGCGGCTGTCTATTCCCGTATGGTTGGGCACCATATCGGAACCCAGCCTGATCCCCCTGCGGATACAGCGTTCCCGCAGGTTTGTCAAAGCGCCCCAGCCCCCCAACTCGTCCGCTATATCGTAATCGTAGAGACTGTATGCGGAGGCCGCCGCCTCGGGATTCCCCGTCCACTGCTTTATCATCCGGCTGGCATTGCTCCGCTCCCAGAGCCCGATGAGCCAAAGCCCCGTAAAGCCCCGGCGCGAAAGTTCATCCAGTTCTTCGTCGGGTATCTGATCCAGCCGGGTAATCTCCCGCCTGTACTTTTGGGAAAGCTGAAAGAGCCAGACCAGGGTACTCTTGGCCATAAGCACCGTCCGGGGCATCCAGTCCTGATCGGGACTGAAACGCTCATACTCATCAAGACCCGAATAATCATAAGCCTCCATGGGCCCCGGCCCAAAGAACGAAGGCTTGTTTTCTTCTTTGATAACATCCAGCCCCATGAGGAGCCGTACCATGAACTTGCCGAGAAACAGGCCCCAGCTTTTGCGCATATACTCAAGCTGCCCTGCCAGGGAATCGGGAGAAGCCAGGGCGGGAGCGCGCAGAAGATCCCAAAGATTGAGACCGTTCGGGCCGAAGGGCGGCAGATCCTTGAAGTGGGCTTTCAATTCCTCGATAGCCGCAGGGTATATGGTTTTTTCGGCCAGATCCTCATCATTAAAGAGGAAAAGGAAGGGCTTAAAGGCAGGATTCAGGTTTGCCAGACTGAGCGTCATGATCTCTTCCAGGGAAAGAGTCCTGCAACTTTCTTTCCCCTCATGCCCGGAAAGATAAGTTTCAATACTGGTTTTCTTCCCATACACCGCCTGGGGAGGAAACTGTAGGGAAAAAGTCCGCAAAAGGTCGTCTGTACGCCGGTCTCCCAGCTTCCCTTCAAGCCGTTCCAGAGCCGTCATAAAGGCATCGGGCCGCACCTGTTCACGGTAAAGGGCGATTATGTAATGGAGAATCTCGTCGATAAGCCCCATGGCAAAGAGATCCCCGGCCTTGACATACGTATCTTCGCTCGCCCCTTGAGCGGCAAGCTTGTCGTTAAATTTGGCGGTTAGTTCCCGTACCTGCTTCATGTCGGCCAGCACCACATTGCCCCGGAGGGAAAAAAGAGCCTCGTCAAGCCCATGTTCCTCCCGTACTTCCCGGCGGATGTGGAATTCCATCACGGCCCGCCGCCCGGCAATGCTAAAATTCCCTGTTTGAGGCAGCTTAACTCCATTCTTTCCGGCATGTTCATACCCTGTAAGACGAATTTTCAGCTTTTTCATGCGTCTACCTCCTGGGCGGTCTATTTCCAGTATAATACAGAGGATACAAATTTTATATGGCTATTTTGAATGAAACGAAAAGCAAAGCGGACAAATTTATCGTTATACACTCATAACGCGGCAATTTCATCGGTGGAAAGACCGGTCACTTGGGCTATCTTTTCGACAGGATCCCCAAAGTTTTTGAGGTTTCGGGCGATTTCCCGCCGTTCTTTCCGGAGGGCTCCTTGTGTGCGGGAATATTCATCCCGTTGCGCTTTTAAACGCGCTTCGTAGATCATCCGGTTCGCTTCGTCTTCGCTCATTACTTGCAGCTTGCAATATGCTTCCTCTATCATCGGGTTCTTCTCCGCCAGCATCTTGAATTCCTCCTCGGTTTCGGCTTTTAAAAACCGCAGCCAGTCTAACAGTTTGCCCTCTCCATCCGCGGGCAGCCGTTCCAAATTCAGGGCGTGTATTTCCATCAGGTCGTTAAACGGGAAATGTTCCTCCGTTTCCAGCATCCGGTAGACCGTGTGGCACCGGCTCGTTTCGGGGATAAAATCGTAATCCGTGATA
>JAITES010000002.1 GCA_031281925.1 Treponema sp.
GCTGTCCCCGTGAACCAGGCGATCCCGCAGGGCTGCTCCGCCGGGGAAGCCTTTTGTGTAGGCGCAGAAATGCTTCCGCATCTCAAAGCAGGCATGTTTCTCCCCCATATCTTTGGCAAGGAGTTCCAGTTGGCGGAGTCCTGTCCGAATTCGTTCCTCCATGGACGGCAGCGTAAAGGAACCTGTCGTAAGGTAGGACTTTGCGGTCTTGAATATAAAAGGATTACCCATAAGCCCCCGTGCAAACATCACCGCGGCGCAGCCTGTTGAAGAGAGCATGTTTTCCGCATCCTGGGGCGTATAGAGATCCCCGGAACCGGTGACAGGCACCGGAAGCCGGGAGGCCAGTTCCCCTATGGCATCCCAGTCCGCCCTGCCGCCGTATAACTGAGCCCTGGTCCTGCCGTGGAGGCTCACCATAGCCGCTCCGGCTGCCACGGCCGCACGGGCGCATTCCATGTAGTTAATGGAATGAGAATCCCATCCGAGCCTCAGTTTGATGCTCACCGGGATTTTTCCCACATACGCCCCTGCGGCCTTCACCACTGCTTCCACGGTCTGCCCCAGCCTTTCAGGATCCTTCATCAGGGCGGCGCCCGCGCCGAGTTTATTTACCTTGGGTACCGGGCAGCCCGCATTGATGTCTATTGCGGAAGGCCCCCAGGGACCCAGAAGAGCGGCCGCCATTCCCATGCGTTCAGGATCGGCTCCGAAAAGCTGGATTGCGTAGTACCTTTCCCCTTCGGCCTTGCGGAGCAGCCGGTCTACAACGCTTCCGTCCCCCGGCTTTGTGTTGCTGCGGATCACCGATTCGGCGGATACCAGCTCTGTAAAGGAAAAATCGGCTCCCTGTTCCGCACAGATCGCCCTAAAGGCCCTGTCCGTATACCCGGCTACCGGGGCGAGAAAGAGGTTGCCGTCCAGGGAAAGGCTGCCGATTACAAGCGGACGATAGAGATTCTTCAATTATTCATTAGGCAAGCTACTCATTGGGCAAGCCAAAAAACCTGTTGGAATTTTCCCACAACTGGTTGGCCGTTTCTTCTTCATCCATATCGAGCCGTTCCGCAAGGAAACGGGCGGTAGTCGGGAGGTATTTGGGCATGTTCCGCTTGCCCCGGTAGTCGGCAGGCACCATAAAAGGGCTCTCCGACTCAATAAGAATCCGGTCGAGAGGAACCACTTCAATGGTTTCATGGAGATTCCGGGCATTCCGATAGGTCAAATTCCCCGCAAAGGAGAAGTAGAGATTCAAATTGAGGGCCCGTTTGGCGTATTCGGCGTTTTCCGAATAGCAGTGCAGTACTCCGCCCTTGGGAGGCAGCCTGTCTTTCAGGATCTCCAGTACATCGTGACCGGCATCCCGGTTGTGGATGATCACGGGAAGATCCAGCTTGGTTGCCAGATCCAATTGGGTAATAAAAAGCTCTATCTGGGAATTTTTGTCCCCGAATTTCCGGTAGTAATCAAGGCCGATCTCCCCCACCGCGACAACTCTGGGCATCTGAACCGCCTGTTCAATCTGGCCCATCCAGTCCTTGCCGGGGTTCTGAACCTCCGAGGGGCTTACCCCTACCGCATGGTACACCGTAATGGCGGATCTGAGGTTATCGTAAACCTGGGAAAAATCGTGAAGACTGTTGCAGATGGAAATAATCCGGGAAACCTGAGCCTGTCTGGCTTCCTGGACAACAATAAGCTGTTCAATAGGATCATCGACAATAAGCCCCAGATGGGCGTGAGTATCAAAATACTGCATGATTTAGTCCAAAAAAAGAAGATGTAAAGTTCTTTCCCTTTCTAATGAAAGAACATTTTTATTTTTCCAAACTGGATATTGAAAATTATACTATGGTTTTTCATAGCAGTCAATGAAATTTTGGAAGCTTTTTTTGATAAATCATTTTATTTTCCTTGCCTTTTTTTAGGTAATCGTTTTACAATAGGAAAAACAGGTCAAAAAATTGAGTTTGTTCCAAAGACTGAAGCTCCGGAACAGCCTCACTTAACATATATTCATCAGGAGGTAAGATATGATTGAAAGCAGTGCGGAAGTAAAACCGGCAGTCCGCCTCCGTTACGGTATGGTCGGCGGGGGGCCGGGGGCCTTTATCGGCGATGTACACCGCAAGGCCCTTAATCTGGACGGCATGGCGGAGATAGTCGCAGGCTGTTTTTCCCAGGATCCCGAGAAGACTGTAGCGGTAGGCGCCGCCCTGGGCATTCCTCAGGAGAGACTCTATGCCACATTTGAAGAAATGGCGGAGCAGGAATCGAAACGTGCCGACAAGATCGATTTTTTGGTGATCACTACCCCAAATACATCACACTTCCCCATAGCCAGGGCCTTTTTAAGCCGGGGAATTCCCGTCGTATGCGAAAAACCTCTGGCTACAGAGATGAAGGATGCGGAAGAATTGGCCGCACTGGTCAAGAAAACAGGTCTTCCCTTCATGGTTACCTATAATTACACGGGGAACGTTACCATAAAACACGCCAGGGAGCTGATTCAAAAGGGTGAAATCGGCAAGGTTACCTTTGTAAACTGTGAATATCCCCAGGAATGGCTCATGGTAGAGGCGGAAAAACAGGGAAGCAAGCAGGCGATTACCCGTACCGACCCAAAACTGGCCGGACACGCCAACAGCGTCGGGGATCTGGGTTCCCATATCGAAAGCATGGTGAGCTACCTTACCGGCCTGAAGATCACTTCAGTCTGCGCCCGGCTCGACAGGATTCTTCCCGGCCGGGTTCTCGATGACAATGCCACGATCATGCTGGAGTACGACAACGGCGCCAAGGGGATCTACTGGACAAGTCAGATTGCCGCCGGTTACGATAACGCGTTCCGGGTTCGGGTCTTTGGTACCAAGGGAGCCATCGACTGGAACGAAGAGGAATCCAACTATCTGGGGCTTTCCTATTACGGCAAACCCAAGACGATCCTCTCCCGGGGCAGGGATCCCTTCTATCCCCATGCGCAGAGTTACTCGCGGATTCCTTCCGGTCACCCGGAGGGCTACCATGAGAGCCTCGCGAATCTCTACAAAACCTTTATCAGTGCCCTGGTCAAACTCAAGGAGGGTAAGACTCTCAACGCGGAAGACCGGGACTGGCCCACCGTGGAGATGGGCGTGGACGGAGTCAAATTTATCAGCAAGTGCGTGGAAAGCTCCGAAAAGGGAGCCGTTTGGATCAAATTCTAGGAGGATACTATGTCAAGACCAGTTACCATTTTTACGGGACAATGGGCCGATTTGCCCTTTGATGTTATGTGCGGGAAGGTTAAATCCTTCGGTTACGACGGGGTGGAGATCGCATGCTGGGGGGATCATCTGGATCTCAAGAAAGCGGCGACAGACCCTGCCTATGTGGAGGATCGCAAGAAGATCCTCGCCAAGCACGGCCTCAAATGCTGGGCCATCGGAACTCACCTTGTGGGCCAGTGTGTTGGGGATCTCTGGGATCCCCGGCTGGACGGTTTTGCCCCCAGTGAGTTTGCCGGTAAACCCGACAAGATTCGCGCCTGGGCCGTCGAATACATGAAGTACGCCGCCACCGCCGCCAAAAACATGGGGGTTTCGGTGGCAACCGGCTTTATGGGGAGCCCAATCTGGAAGTATTGGTACAGTTTCCCCCAGACCAGCGAGAAGATGATTGATGACGGCTTCAAGGAGATTGTCAGCCTCTGGACTCCGATCTTTGATGAATTTGACAAGCAGGGCATCAAGTTTGCCCTGGAAGTGCATCCTACGGAGATCGCCTTTGATTACTACACCGCAGAAAGGCTCCTTAAAGAATTCAAGTACCGGCCTACCCTGGGCTTCAACTTCGATCCCTCCCACCTTATCTGGCAGGGAGTAACCCCCCATATATTCCTCCGGGATTTTGCCAAGCACATCTACCATGTCCACATGAAAGATGCGGCAGTTACCCTGGACGGCAAGGCGGGGATCATCGGCAGTCACATAACCTTTGGGGACACCAGGCGGGGCTGGAACTTCCGCTCCCTGGGACACGGGAATGTCAACTTTGAAGACATCATCCGGGAACTCAATGCCATGAACTACCAGGGGCCCCTCTCGGTAGAATGGGAAGATTCCGGCATGGAACGGGAATACGGCGCCAAAGAAGCCTGTGAGTTTGTACGGAAGGTGGATTTCTCCCCCTCCAACGTGGCCTTTGATGACGCGCTGAAATCCGACTAGGAAAGTATAGCTTTGAACAACAGCAGTGATACTATTCTTTCTATCCAGGGGATCACCAAGGAATTCGACGGGGTGAAGGTCCTGGATAATGTCTCCTTCAACGTAAGACGCGGGGAGATCATGGGCCTTATCGGCGAGAACGGCGCCGGAAAGTCCACCCTCATCAAGATCATTACCGGCATATACTCCCCCAGCGGGGGGAGCATTGCCCTCAACGGCAAAGCGGTAACTATCCCCGATTATATCACTGCCAAGAGCCTGGGTATCAGCATGGTTCCCCAGGAGTTCAATCTTATCAATACCCTGGCGGTCTACGAAAATATTTTCCTGGGAAACGAAATCCGCTTAAAGTCCGGTCTTCTGGACAAGCCGAAGATGAGGGAACTGGCCGCCACACAGCTTGCCGAGCTAAAAATGCCCATAGGGGTAAACCAGCTTGTAAGCCGTCTTTCCGTAGCGGAAAAACAGATGGTGGAGATCTCCAAGGCCCTGATGCTTCATTCAAACATCCTTATTATGGATGAACCCAGCACTACGCTCACCGGCCACGAAGTGGAAACTCTCTTTACCCTGATGCGGGATCTCAAGGCCCAGGGGGTAACGATGATCTTTGTGTCCCACAAGCTGGGAGAGATCAAGACCATCTGTGACCGGGTAACGGTGCTCCGCGACGGCAAGCTGATCAGTGTGGACGATGTAAAGAATGTCAACGAAGAAGACATAGCCCGCAAGATGATAGGCCGCACGGATTTTCATCAGATTTTTCCCGAAAAGTTCCCCAGGGATTCGGGAACAGAAGTTCTGGAAGTGGAGAATCTGAACATCCCCGGCCTGCTCAAGAATATTTCATTCAGCCTCCGCAAGGGAGAGGTATTGGGTTTTGCGGGCCTTGTAGGTTCCGGCCGTACCGAGCTGGCTGAGGCGGTGATGGGCCTGCGGCAGATTCACGGGGGGAACATAAACATTGCGGGGAAGGGAAAGGTAAACATAAAGAACGCCGCTGCTGCTGCGGAACTGAGCCTGGGCTACCTTTCGGAAGACAGGCAGGGCAAGGGCATTGTGCAGGGCTTTAACCTCCCCCAGAATATCACGCTGATAAGTCTTAAAAACTATGTGAAGGGAATCTTCATCAATAAATCTGCCGAGGCGGAGAAGACCGGGGAGTATATCAAGACCTTCAGGATTGCAGCGGCAAGCCAGAAGATGCCCCTGCGCTACCTTTCCGGCGGCAATCAGCAGAAAGTCTACCTTTCCCGCTGGGTTGACACCAATCCTGCAATACTTATACTGGATGAACCGACCAGGGGTATTGACGTAAGCGCCAAACAGGAGATCTATGAATTTATCCATCAACTGGCCGGGCAGGGTATCTCCTGCATTGTTATTTCTTCCGAGCTGGAAGAGGTGATAGGACTTTGCAGCAGGGTTTATGTCATGCGGGAAGGCTCTCTGGCAGGCTGCCTTGAGGGAAATCATATAAACGAAGAAGAGATCATGTTTCACGCAACAGGTATAAAGGGGAATTAATCCATGAGCGACGCGGCAATGAATACAAAGGGATTCGGTATCGCCGGGGGCATACGGTTCTTTTTCAAAAATTTCAAATGGAGTGAACATTCCACGGG
>JAITES010000050.1 GCA_031281925.1 Treponema sp.
ATTGTCTTTCCCGAAAAGTCTTTGGGGTGGCTGGACAAAAACCGCAGTCTCTTGATGGGAGTCCCCTCAATCGCCCCTGCTATACGCTCAAGCAGATCGGAAAATTCCAGTCTTTCCCCTCCTTCGCAAAGGTACGAATTCACATTTTGTCCCAGAAGGGTGATCTCCCGTATCCCCCTTTCCGAGAGAAGCCGTATTTCTTCAAGGATCAGGGCCGGATCACGGGAAATTTCCCTGCCCCGGACATAGGGCACGATACAGTAGGAACAGAAGTTGTTGCAGCCGTGCATGATGGGAACAAAACTGCGGACCGGAGAGGGGCCTTCCGCCAGATGGGATGCCGAAAAGGAAAAAACCGGCTTTTCGTCGCTCTTGTCGAGGGCGGGAAATGCACCGGGGACGCCGTTTTGAAGAGTTTCCTCCACCGCCTTCAGGATGAGGGGGAAACCGGAACGGGCCTGAGTCCCCATCACATAATC
Source organism: Treponema sp. (assembly GCA_031281925.1). Lineage (GTDB taxonomy): Bacteria > Spirochaetota > Spirochaetia > Treponematales > Breznakiellaceae > JAIRNJ01. The sequence goes on from JAITES010000050.1 coordinate 480, forward strand.
CACCGCGGGGACTTCCCGTTTCAGCTCTTCCCCGAGCCGTTCCGCCATACAGCCTGCCACCACGAGGGCAAAGGCGCGGCCTTCAGCCTGCCGCCTCTTCTTTTCGGCCGCATAATGAGCCAGGCGTCCGTAGAGACGGGTTTCCGCCGTCTTGCGGACTGAACAGGTATTGATCAGAACCAAATCCGCCGCGGAGCTGTCGGCCGCCGCTTCCCAGCCCTCTTCCCGGGCGGCCAGGGCCAGGGCGGCCGATTCGGCAATGTTCATCTGACATCCGTGGGTTTCAAAGAAAAAAAACACCGGTTTCAAGACCTGTTTTTGAGACCCTTGAGGAATCTGATGCCGTTGAGGATTCCCGTTGCCAAAAGGCCCAGGGCGCCTATGCTGAGGAGGCTGGAAGCCAGAGGCCGGATCAGGGGGAGGCCCACACGGGAGAGTATAAGGCAGACGCCTGCGGCGGCAAGAACGGCTCCGGGCTTTTTGTCATCCGGATCTTTGGAAAAAAGCGCGCCCGCACCAAAAAAAGCGGAGGCCGCTCCCAGAACCAGTCCCACAATGGGGAACCGTGCGCCCAGAGCCGTCGCGACAAGGAGGAGGACGCCGCCGGCGATGCCTGCTACGGCATTTACCCCGTACTTTTCAAGCTTCTTTGCCGGTATATAGGATTCGTTTTTTTCAAGATCGTTCATTGTTTTCCTCTTTAAGATAAATATAATACATATTCTGCGGTTATAGTTTAGTTTTCAGCTTCATTCTCCAGCGGCAATATTGCCAAAAAGCGTCCCTGTTCCGCATGAATCCCGATACATAGCTCATCTGCCCCTTCGGGCCGGGAGCGTAAGGAAGATGCCTGTATTTGAAACCACTGCGCGGTATTTAATGAGTCTTCGGCGGCCTGCGGTTCCGCCCGGTTGCTCACACCGAAAAAACCCCGGTTCCAGCTTAGCCGATCCAGAGGCCACTTCAAATTCCGGCTGAGCGCCCGCCAGGGGCCTTCACCCAGAGGGAAAACCGATACCAGGCTTCCCGGGGGAAGCCTTCTGGACAAGCTCTGTCCTTCATTGATGCAAAACATATCCTCCCCGGCGGTAATCCAGCGCGCGGGACACCGCTCCCGTTCAAAAAGGGCCCGGATGGCAAAGAGATGATCCATGCGGCCCCCTCCCCCGCCTGCCAGCCAGACTTCTGCGGCGCCCTGCTCCCAGAGGAGGGAGAGGGCCAGTTCCGTATCGGTATAATCCTTGTCTTCCCCGTAACGGAGTACCCTCTCTTTTGGATACGCATCAAGACAGCCCGGATCGGAAAGGGAATCCATGTCTCCCACGATCCAGCCGGGCCTGATGCCCGCCCTTTCGGCCGCCTCAAGACCGGAATCGGCCGCCACGATGATCAGTCTTTCCGAGCGGCGCTCCGCCTCTTCGAGAAGCTTTTGTACTGTTTCCTCTTCCGGGCCTTCGGCTCCGGTAAAGGCCAAACCCAGAATCCTTACCGTCTTCATGCAGATATAGTATAGTAATCCCAATGAAAAGGATCGATATACATCCCCGGCTCAGGGATTTTGCCGCTGTTTTTACCGGCTCAGGAAAACAGGTGTATCTTGTGGGAGGCGCAGTGCGGGATCTTTTCCTGGGAAAGAAGGCCCAGGACTGGGATCTTGCGACGGACGCACGGCCTGAGGAAGTTATCGCCATGTTCCGGGACAGGAAGCCCCGCTGCAGGGTGATTCCGACAGGCATAAAACACGGGACGGTAACCGTTTTTTTTAAGGGAGAAGAGATTGAAGTTACCACGTTCCGCACGGAATCGGATTACCGGGACGGCAGGCATCCTGAGAAGGTAGAATTTGCCCCCAGTATTGAAGAAGATCTCTCCCGCCGGGATTTTACCATGAACGCCATTGCCCTGAAGCTTCCCGGAGGGGAAATCGTCGATCCCTTCGGCGGGGAAAGGGACATCAGGGCCCGCCTTATCCGCTGTGTGGGGAACCCCGCGGAACGTTTCGGCGAAGACGGCCTCCGCCCCCTCAGGGCGATCCGTTTTGCCTCTCAGCTTGGCTTCGGCATTGATGAGGCAAGCCTGGCGGCGATTTCCGGGGCCCTTGCGACCTGTTCTGCGGTAGCCATGGAGCGGATCAGGGATGAAATTGACAAGACCATCATGCATGGGGGAAAGCCTTCCGTCTCGTTTTTGCTGATGGAAAAAACCGGCCTTCTGGAACTAATCCTCCCTGAACTGGCAGGCTGCCGGGGCATTGAACAGAAGGGCTATCACCGCTTCGATGTTCTGGATCACAGCCTCCTGGCTCTGGATTACGCGGCGGCAAACGGCTTCCCCCACCGGGTGCGCCTTGCCGCATTGTTCCACGATCTCGGCAAGCCCCTTAGCCGCAAGATGGGAGAGGACGGAGTGTGGACTTTTTACCGCCACGAAGCAGAATCCTCCCGGCTTACGGAAAAGATTTTGACCCGCCTCCGCTACCCCAACACGATAATCGAAGAAACAGCCCACCTTGTAGCGGAGCACATGTTCCACTATGACGATACCTGGACAGATGCGGCGGTACGGCGTTTCATCGTCCGGGCGGGAGAAACATACCTGGAAGACCTTTTCAGGCTCAGGATGGCCGACAGCTTCGGCATGACCGGAATTGCAGCGCCCGCAACGGCCCTGGCGCCCCTGCAAAGCCGGGTAGACGCGGCTCTGGCCGCGGGCCGGGCCTTCAGCCTGAAAGATCTGGCGGTAAAAGGAAAGGATCTTATGGAAGCGGGAATCCCCGCAGGGAAACAGATGGGCATCATACTCAATGAACTTTTGGAAACGGTTCTGGACGATCCTGAGTGTAACACCAGGGAAACCCTGCTGGACATTGCCCTAAAGATCAACCGGCGTTACGAAGGCTAAACGGGACTTTCATTGCCCAGCGCTTCAAACGCCATCCTGGCGGCCTCCTGCTCGGCGCTCTTCTTGTTCCGCCCCATGCCGGGGCCAAAGACTTTTCCCTGCACGGTTACCTCCATCCAGAAGAAACGCTCATGTTCCGGGCCTGAACGCTTCACCATGCGGTACTCAGGATACACATGAAACTCATGCTGGCATAATTCCTGCAGGAGCGATTTGTAGTCCCGGTAGTAGTTCTTCTCCAGCACCCGGCGAATCTCGGCGCGTATATGGGGGCTTACGAAGCTGCTTGCCGCCTTGTAGCCTGAATCAAGGTACAGGGCGCCGATAAGGGCTTCGAAAGCATCGGCAAGAATGGCCTTTTTCCCCCTGCCGCCCGAGCGATCTTCCCCCTTGCCGAGGAGGAGAAGGCTGTCTATCTGGAGTTCCCTGGCAATACCGGAAAGAGCCTCTTCGGAAACCACCACGGCCTTTATCTTGGCAAGGTCACCTTCACTTTTATCTGAAAAATCGCCGTAGAGAAGCGTGGCGGTAATCGCGCCCAGGATCGAATCTCCCAAAAATTCCAGCCGCTCATTGTTAAGCCTGAGACCGGGAAGAAATTCGGCAGACGGAAGACCCATACCCGAAACCCCTCCCGCCTCATTGGACACGGATCTATGTACAAAGGCAAGATTGAGAAGTTCCGGATTTTTGAATTTGATTCCAGCGGCCTTCTGAAAGGCCATTAATGCCTTTTTCCGGTCCGAAAGCAATTAAAGAGCTACTTCTGCTGAGATTTTATGTACTCGTAAGCGTCTTTGACAGTTTCGAATTCGTTGGCCTTCTCATCGGGAATAGAGATGCCCATCTCTTCTTCAATGGCATAGACCAACTCATAGGTATCCAAACTGTCGGCGCCGAGATCCTGACGGAAAGAGGCTTCCATGGTGATCTTGCCTTCATCCACCTCAAGTTTATCGGCGATCAGCTTCTTCATTTTTTCAAACAACTCGTCCATCTCAAATCCCTCTTTTATTCAGCTATTCAGCCTTTGATTCAGGTGCAATAACCTGTTTGCCGCGGTAAAAACCGCAGCGGGGACAAACCCTGTGTAACAAGACCATGTTACCGCAGCTCGGGCACTCAACCAGAGTAGGCCCTGAAAGCTTCATGTTAATCGACTGCCGGCGGCTCGTCCTTGCTTTTGATGTTTTGTATCTGGGTACAGCCATTTATCTACCTCTCAATAATAATTGAAAATAACAGAAATGCATAAAACTGTCAAGATAAATCCCGGCCATATTTCTTTTTTAGAGCTTCCGCCACCAGGGGGGGAACCATGCCGGAAATATTGCCGTTGAAAGAAGCCAGTTCCTTGATGGAAGAAGACCGGAGCACGAAGTATTCCGGGTCTGTGGTCATAAAAATAGTCTCGATCTTCCGGTCAAGAGCCTTATTCATCATTGAAAGTTCAAATTCATAGGAAAAATCTTCCATCCCCCGAACCCCCCGAACGAGGATTCTGATGCCTTCCCTATGGAGGAAATCGACGATCAGGGAATCCCAGACCACTACGCTTACATTCGGCAGATCCTTGATCATCTCCTGAATCATGTTTACCCGCTCGGAAGCGGAAAAAAGATACCTTTTTTGACGATTTTCCGCCACTACCACGACCAGTTCATCGAACATAAGTGAAGCCCGGCGGATGATATTGAGATGCCCCATGGTACAGGGATCAAAAGATCCGGGAAAGGCCGCTTTCTGCATGCACGAGCCGCCTCCTTGCGGCATATAAGCATCTTCCCTTGGGTTCGCCGGCCAAAGGGAGACATGCACATACCATAGGAGCAATGAGCCTAACGGTCAAGCCCTCCGGGCCTCCTTCAAACGGTAAAACCGCCTTAAAAATAGACAAATTCACAGGCCGGAGCCATTTTACAAACGAATTTTTTATCTTTAACTATAGTAATTTGTAATTTCCCCTGAAAAGATCGATAATATAGAGTATAGGAGCCACAATAGTCTGACAGAGAAAAAAACCTGTCCGGGTATTTGACTGAAAAAGGAAATGTGGGTAAAATATAACAATGAAAAGGATGGTTGTTTTATTACCTATTGTAGCGGCAATTTTTTTTGCCTGTGCGTCGGAACCTCAGCCTCAGGCTGTCGAAACAATAACTCCTGCGGTTCAATCCGAAGAGGCTTCATACGAAGAAGAGCCGGATCTTGAAGAAGTTACCGAGGCTCCTGTGCTGGCGCCGGAATTTGATCCCAGTACTATCTCCGAAGAGGTTAGAGAAACGACAAAAGTTGATGTCCAGCAGTATATTGCCAACCTCAACAGGATTATCAAGGCCAAGGACTACCAGGGCTGGGTTTCCAGTCTGGGGGAGAAGTACTTTGCTGAAAAGAGTTCCAAGGAATATCTGGCCCAGGTTTCCCAGACTGCCAGGATGAAAACCCAGAAGATTGTTCTTAATACCGCCCAGGACTATTTTCTTTATGTGGTAGTGCCTTCCAGGGCCAATGACCGGGTTGATGACATCGATTTTGTAAGCCCCAACAGGGTAAAAGCCTATACAATAGACTCCAAGGGCCGGAGACTTCGTATCTATGACCTTGAACATACTGATAATGGATGGAAGATAATCAATTGAGAATTATGAAGGAGCAAATATGAGTAGCTTAAAGCATTTTCTGATCCTGATTGCCGTAGCAGCGGCAGTTTCTTTACCGGTAACGGCTCAAAATTCCAATACCAGAAACGATGAAATGTCGGTTGAGGAATCTTACTTGCAGGAATCCGTGGAAATGATGATTATTCGGGAAACAAGCCGGGCCGAGGGAAGGGATCAAAAAATGGTCGCTTTGGAATACATTAGCGATGCCATTGACCGGGGAAATAAGGGTGAAGAAGTACGCCAGGCTCTTGATTATCTGGTCATGGAAGGCGTCATGAATAAAGCCCGCTTAAACGGCCGGCTGGTCAATAATTACCCTGATGTAAGAACAAAAGCCGCTACCTATCTCGGGGATCTGGGTACCCCGGAAGCAAAGAACACCCTAATCAAGATAGTGATGGCGGATCCCGAACCCATGGTGCTCACCGAAGCGGTCAAATCACTGGCCAAAATCGGCATTAACGACAACGACGAAACGGTAAACGCAATCTCATGGGTGGCAACCCGCTTTGATGTCCTTAACCCCGATAACCTTCTCGCTCTTTCGGTAGTGGATGCCTATGCAACCCTTGCTGAAAAAGGCGTCCTCAAGGATTCCTCTGCGGTACGTACCCTGATCCGCATCACAGAGGGGAACTATATTACCCCGGTAAAAGAAAAGGCCAAGGCGGTTCTGAAGGATATGCGGAAAGCGGGTATTACTGCAGGTCAGTAGCCTTGCGGCCTGAACGAAAAAGGCAGCCCGGCGGCTGTCTTTTTTTCGCCTCGGCCGGAAAAAAGAGGTTCTTCAGAACACCGAATTTTGAAATACCGCCTTATATTGACAATAAAGTCATAAATTGCTATTGTCCTGATTATATCCCATTGAAACCGTGTTTCCCGTATCAAAACGGGTTGGATGGGTTTCAATGCCAGTCTCCTTCGTCTAGTGGTTAGGACATCGGGTTTTCATCCCGACAACGGGGGTTCGACTCCCCCAGGAGATGGAAGAAAAACCGCCTTCGGGCGGTTTTTCTTTTGGAGTGTTGCAAAGCAAAACTCCATGAGTTGTCTGCTTTAGGGAGGAGTCGAACCGGAGCGCTCCGGGTATAATGCCAAGGCATAGCCTTGCCAATCGGGTAGGAGGCCGCCCATTATTTGAGCAGCCGTCCTCCCACACCACCGTGCGTACCGTTCGGTACACGGCGGTTCAATGGATTACGTGCAGCACCTCTTATTCCCTGCCTATACCTTGATGTTCATGGAGTTTCAGGCAATCATTTTGTCTACACTGTCCCCGCCCGTGTTTTCCGGCGCCACTGACGCTCGACGCTCTTTGAGTCCCCTCGGGTTCCACCCTACTCCACTCACTAAAGCCGGTTCTCACCGTTTTCTGTCTTCTTCACGTCAGTCTACTTTCCATCTACTCTTGAGACTTCCATGGTTCGGCCCTTCCCCGCAGGTTCGTTCCTTCTTTCAGGAGGCCCCCCCTCCGGGTGCTATGGCCTCTGCTGACTTCTTGCAATTCAGCTATACCTTGCGGCATAGGTTCTTGTACGACAGGACGGTTCGTCAATCGCCGTACAAGGTATTTGCAAGACCTCCCCGGGCAAGAGCAAGCAGCCTTCGTCCCATGCAACCGCCGCATGTACACTACAGGGTTCGGGCAGCATCGGACTTCACCTTGTCATGCAAGCTCGTCCGCCCTGTACGCGGACCTTCGGTCTGATTATACCCT
>JAITES010000076.1 GCA_031281925.1 Treponema sp.
GGAGTCTGCGGGGTCTGGGGGACTTGCGGAACCTGCGGAGTTTGGGGAACCTGCGGAGTCTGCGGCATAGGCGGGGTCTGCGGAACCTGTGGCATGGGCGGAGTCTGCGGCATGGGCGGCTGCTCTGCCGGCGGATTCCCGGAAGGAGGAGGAGAGTCAGGCTCACTGCTCTCGGGCCGGGAGGACGGAGGAGTTTCTCCTGAAGGAGGACTGTGAGGCCACGGCCCCCCGGAAGGTATCGGCGGAGGCGGGGCATGAGGTTCGGCCATATTATCCAGAGAAAGATCTATGGCTTCATCTTCGTCGATGGGCTCCGGTTCTTCATCCGCGGTAAGCTCATCATCCTCTACCATCTCGTCATCGCCGAATTCTTCTTCTTCCACAAACAGCGCTTCTGTTTCCTCATCCATTCCGGTAACGGCCAGACCTGAAGAACCCAGCATGAGGGAAAGATTCTCTTCGGATTTTTCGTTATCTTCCTGTCCGGCATCCATCATCATCCTGATGTTCCTGTCCCACATTTCCCGGACCGAATTGGAATAGGCGCTTACCGTATTCTCATAAAACTCCAGAGACTTGTTGAGATCGGAAAGATCCTCCACCGTTGCACGCTTGCCCTGCAGATTCACCAATTTGTCCGCGGCACGAAGGGCCTTTTCCAGTTCTCCCGCGCTTTGATGCAGTTCTCCTACCGCGGCGAGGGCCTCCGCATCATTGGGATCCGCCCTGGCCAGTTCTTCAAAAATCTGAATGGCATGAGTCCGGTTTCCCATTTCGGTATAGAGTTTTCCCAGGAGAAGTTTCGCTTCCCGGTCATTGGGACGGTGGGCAAGATAGGCAAGGATCCTCTCCTCCGCTTCCTTATATTCTTTTCTTTTAAAGTAGATGTCCGCCAGATCGAGATGAAACGAAAGATTGCCCGGATCTATCGAAAGGATCTTTTCAAAGATCTTTTGGGCTTCAGTATCATTGCCCATGACACGCTGGGCCGTCCCTTCGATCCGCAGTGCATTGATATTTTCGGGTTCCCAATCAAGGGCGCCCCTGGCCAGTTCCAGAGCTTCAGGATAGCGTTCCATCTTCATGTAAAGCTGGGCCAGCTTTATCCTTACTTCCGCGCTGTCCGGGCTGAGTTTGACCAGCTTTTCCAACTCTACTACCGCATCCGACAGATTACCCGCGTCCTCAAGAGCGCGTTCCAAATTGACGATGGCCTTGGTGTAGCGGGGATCCGATTCAATGGCCCGGCGGTAATTTTTGATATCTTCTTCGGTTCTTCCCTGATCCGCCTGTACTACTCCCAAATTGTTCCATGCTTCCGCATTGCGCGGATCGGTATTGAGAATACGGTTGAAAGTATCCGAAGCTTTCTTGTGATGACCCTGCTTAAAAAGTACAATGCCAAGATTGTTCATCGGCTCAAGCCAGCCGGGCCTGCTGCGCAGACTTGCCCTGTATTCGTTGGCGGCATCCTCAAGCCGGCCCATGGCTTCCAGCGTTATGCCGAAGTTAAAATGCAGCATGGGATTGTTGCGATCCAGAGCCAAACCCTTGCGGAAAATATTGAAGGCCTTGTCATATTCCTTGAGCTGATCATAGATCGTACCCAAATTGTTATAGGCCGGCACATAATCCGGATTAAGCTCTACAACCCTGGAATAGGCCATGGAGGCGGCCTTGAGATTTCCCAGCTGCTTGTGAATGTTCCCGATATTGTAGTGGAATTCCACCCGGTTAGGATCGATGTCGATGGCGTCGAACAGGGCGCCCAGGGCATCCTGAAGCTTCCCCTGGCGGCGATAAATGACAGCAATATTGTTGAGGGCTTCCAGATCCTGGGGATTCTTTGCCAGCAGATTGGTAAATTCGTCCGATGCTTCCGAAAATTTCCCCATCTTGGTATAGGTGGCCCCCAAAAGAAGCCGGCCTTCCCGGCTCTCCGGCACTTTGGCCAAATATTGTTTGAGGAGTTTTTCCGCGGCTTCATGATCCCCCACCTGGACTGAACCTTTGGCGCGTTCAAAAATATCCTGTACATCAAGGGGACTCATGCAAACACTTCCTTTTTATTTTCCTGCCAGAGATTCTGCGGCAGTCTGATACCGGGCCGACAGTCCTTCCAGGGGCCGGGCGCTCAATTCCCGTGAAAATTCTCCGGCATGGAAATAGGCAGGAGGATCATCTTCCTCCATGGCCTCCCAAAGTCCGGCGGCGTCATAGGCGGCAACGGAAAAGTAATAGAGCCTTCCGTTTTGGAGCCCGTCGATCCGTATGCTTGTCCGGTTTCCCGCGTCGAGAGGAGAAACAGGCCCGCCCTTCTTCACAGTATCTGTGTCGCCGAAATATTCACCCTTTGAAGTTCCAAAGTAAACCAGATAACCGGCAGTATCCCTGTCTACACTGGGCTTCCAGTTAAGTTCCACCGCCCCGTCCAGCGCCCTGCAGGCAACCTGCTCAGGCGGCCGGGGAGGCTCATCGGGGAACCATGCCAAAAGAATTTTTTCCAGATAAGGGCTGCCTTCCCGGTCTCCCGAAGGATAGAGATCCGCCGCCACCTGGACATAGCGGCCGCGGAGACCGGACAGGGCCGTTCCCGGTATAAAAGGCGTCCAGGGATCGGATCTGAGGGCAAAGGGATCCTCCCCGGCCCGGGCAAAGAAACGTACCGCCGAATCATCGGAGAGACTCACCGGCCTGAATGCCCCGGCGCTGCCGTAGTGATTCTGCAGTTTCTTTCCCGCAGAAACGGCATGTCCTCCCAGGGCAATTATATTGAAGACACTGCTGTTCTTCTGTCCCAGATCCAGCACCCTGCTTTCAATACGACCCCCTTCCGCACGGTACTTGACTGCTTCAACCTGATCCGGCGCCCTTCCCCGGATGATAAATTCATCGATAAGACCCGAAAAGTGCTTTCCCAGAGTGAAAAAACCACCCTGTCCTGCCCTTGGCACATAGATTTCCCCACCCTCGCGGCTGTTTCCGGTAGTATAAACCATGGCTTCCGTATCGCCGTTGACAAGGTATTCCAAAAGCCCGGTGTTTCCGTTGTAACGGATCAGGTGATGGCTCCATTGTTTCGGAATCACCGCGGAAAGGCCGCTCAAACGGAAGGATCTGATGTTTTCCCCGCCCCCCGGAGGCAGGAAGAAACCCTGAAAATCCCATTGAAGGCGGTTTCCGGCCGCGGAGCATTGAATCCGCTGCCCCCGGGCGATCCAGCCAAGGATCTGTTCGCCGTTCTCCAGGTTTTGCGGGTAGAGCCAAAATTCCAGGCTGAAACTGCCTATAATGTTTCCCGGAGCAAAGAGGGCGTCCGGACCTGAAGCTTCAATGTTCAGGGCCTCAGGCCTCCCGCTGAACAAAGCCGCCCCGGTTCCCTGCCGTGCCAGACGGGGGCCTGCAGCGGCAGTCATCCCCGGCTGAATCCGGTATGAGGAGAGGGAAGAGGCAAAAAGCTCCGGTTTTTTTTCATCAAAAGAGAGGGAAAGATCCGTATCAAGGGCGGGCCTCCCCCTGGCGGAACTCAGGGTAAGGACGGGGTAAGGCCTGAGGCCTTCGGCTTCAATGATATCATGACGGGTTTCGATCCCCTGCCAGGTGGCGCTTCCCCCGAGAACAAGGTACTTTTCGCCCACCGCAAACAGGACTCGGGGGCAAAGAAAGAGAAGCAAAACCGGAATTATACTACTCAAGAGCCTTCCAAGCGGCAAACCTGTAAATTTATTCATTTTTCATCATATAGTTATCGGCATTTATCCGCAGAAGCTTTCCCAAACTTCAGTTTTGAAAGACAAATTCAGAGGTGAAATAGGTGTCACCGGCGCCTAACACCTTTTTTTGTAAAAATTTCTCTACCCCTTGAAGCGCTATGCAGGACAATGCCTTATATAGGGCATGAAATATGTTCAATCCCCGGAGCATGAAACACAGCCTCCGGACGAACCCCGTATCCCCTGGCATGCCGCCTTCATCGAGGCTATCCAGATGGAATTGGACCAGTACCGGGATGTACTGGAATTTAAGCCCG